>DSEL01000231.1 GCA_011056645.1 Candidatus Atribacteria bacterium | reverse complement strand
GGATATATTGATTTTAGTCATTGATGTAGGTAATACCCATACGGTAATTGGGGTATATAAAGAAGAGAAATTATTAGGTCATTGGAGAATTTCAACTGATCGAAATAAAACAGAAGATGAATATGGAATGTTGGTCAAGAGCTTGCTTTTTGATACCAATATAACCTTTTCAGAAATTGAATCAGTCGTTATTTCTTGTGTTATTCCGCCTGTAACCTGGATATTAAAAAAGATGTCTGTGGATTATATTAAAGTTTCTCCCCTTATTGTAGGGCCGGGAATAAAAACCGAAATTTATATTAAAACAGATAATCCCAAAGAAGTAGGAGCAGATAGAATTGTCAATGCCATTGCTGCTTATAAATTATATGGTGGACCCGTAATAATTGTAGATTTTGGAACAGCTACTACATTTTGTGCGGTTAATAAAGAGGGGGTTTATCTGGGAGGAGCAATCACTCCAGGGATAGAAATTTCGGCAGAAGCTCTATTTGAAAAGACGGCAAAATTACCCAAGATAGAAATAATAAAACCTAAACATTCAATAGGTAGCAATACTATTACCGCTATGCAATCAGGAATGTTCTTTGGCTATCTTGGCTTAACTAATGAATTAATTAGACGATTTAAGAGAGAATTAGGAGAAGATTCTGTAGTAGTTGCTACTGGTGGTCAAGCTGAATTGATAGGAAATGAATGTAAACTAATTGATAAAATTAATTCTTTCTTGACCTTACAGGGATTACGGATGATATATGAGATGAATAAGCCTTAATTTACCAATTAACTAATTGATAATGGATATTAATTCGTATAGTATATTTTTTATCGATATTGTGTATGTTAGCAAGTGGCGTATGGCGCTTACATTATTGCGAGCTCGAGAAATCAAACCTTTACTTCTTCAACGTCATCTGTGGATAATTCTCTGACTCCTAAAAACTGGCTTCTGGTTTCTTTTTTTCTTAGCTAGATACGATTCACGATACAGGAGATATGGATTTCTTTTCGTACTTTTTATTATTTCTTTACTATATGCTATTCACTAATGACTAACTAACGATTATATAATTTCCATACTAATATCTAACGACTTTACTGAATGAGTGAGGGCACCAATAGAAATAAAATCTACTCCAGTTTGAGCAATTTTCCGTACATTTTTCAAAGTAATTCCACCTGATGCCTCAATTAAAGTTTTACCTTTAACCAATCTTACTGCTTCTTTCATAGTTTCTAAATCCATGTTATCTAACATAATTATGTCAACTTGCATCTTTAAAGCTTCTTGTAGTTGAGATAGGTTTTCTACTTCAACTTCAATCTTTAATGTATGAGAGATTTGTTTTCGCACAGAATTTACTGCTGATTTTATTCCTCCTGCTGCTACTATATGATTATCCTTAATTAATACAGCATCGTATAGTCCGAAGCGGTGATTATATCCTCCTCCCATACGGATAGCATATTTTTCTAATATTCGTAATCCAGGGGTAGTTTTACGTGTATCAACTATTCGAACCGGGAAATCTTTTACTTCCTTACAGAATTGAGAGGTAGTAGTAGCTATACCAGACATTCTTTGAATAAAATTTAAAGCAACTCTTTCTCCCATAAGAATAATTCTGGCAGAACCAATAATTTCTGCTAATTTTTCCTCTCGAGCAACTTTTGTTCCATCTAGGATATTTTTTTGGAAAGCAATATCTGTACCTAATTTTTGAAATACCAGGCAAGCAATATCTAACCCGGCAACCACACCTTCTTCATAGGTGTTAATGATTCCTTTAGCTTTTAAATCGGAAGGAATAATTGATTCAGTAGTAATATCTCCGGTTCCAATATCTTCCAGTAAAGCTTGTTCTATTATTTTATCTATTAGAATATTTTCCATTATTGAAATGTTCATCTTGAAAACACCTCTTTATAGATTATTCATCAATTAATCAATTCCCTAATCTACCAATTTAGATAAAAATAATGTGGCATTACAGCTTTCCTAACTGAATTAGATAGAAAGATTTCAAATAGTATATCCTTTATTTATTCTATTCAATATTTTAATTCTCGATTCTTATTTTATTTGCAATGCCCTATTTACAAGACCCGTAATTGGTTAATTAAGCAATTGGTGAATTGGCAAATTAAGTGTCAATATATAATATGTTTCTTCCAGTTTATGTCATCTCTATCAGGAAAATCTTTGCGGTAATGCGCTCCCCGACTTTCTTCACGTTGTAAAGCGGATTTAGTAATCAGGTCAGCCAAGATAATAAGATTGGCCAATTCAAAATCCTCAGTTGTGCGAAGCTCTGATTTGAGGATAAATTTCCATTCGTTAATTTTTTGTATTGCCTGCTTTAAGTCGGAGGAATTTCGAATAATTCCTACTTTATCCCACATAAGTTTTTGTAATTCTTTCGTTATTTGTCTCGAGTCGAATTTTCGGATTTCTTTTCGTGGAAAATTATAGAAAATATTTTTTTCTTCGTCTATTTTTTGAGAAAAAAGCTCTTTGTTTTCTTTTACTTTCTGGGCGATTCTATTGCCAAAAACTAATCCTTCTAAAAGTGAATTGCTTGCTAAGCGATTTGCACCATGCACTCCTGTTGAAGTACACTCGCCACAAGCATAGAGATTAGTTAAATTAGTTTGCCCCCAGGTATCAGTTTTTATACCTCCCATAGTATAATGGGCAGCTGGGGCTACCGGAATATATTCTTTCTCAGGATTAATGCCTAGTGAAATACAGTTTTTGTAGATAGTGGGAAAGCGTTGAGAAAATTTATCTTTTATCTTGGAGGCGTCTAAGTAGACATAATTACTATTAGTTTTTTTCATTTGATCGGTAATCGCCCGGGCAACTATATCTCTGGGAGCTAATTCAGCCAGAGGATGATAAGAAGGCATAAATAATTCGCCTTTAATATTTTTTAAAATAGCACCTTCACCGCGTACAGCTTCAGAAATAAGAAATTTAGGACTTCCCTGGTGATAGAGAGCAGTAGGATGGAATTGAATAAATTCTAAATCTGTTACTTTTGCTCCTCCCCGATAAGCAAAAGCAATCCCATCTCCGGTAGCTACTTCAGGGTTAGTAGTATTTAAGAAAAGTTGTCCCGCTCCACCGCTGGCTAAAATAATAGCCTTTGCTAAATAGGCGATGATCTCATTGGTAGCGCTATGTAAAACTAGCACTCCGTAACAGGTATTATGTTCGGTTAAAATATCTATGACTAAAATATTCTCTTTAATTTTTATTTTGTTTTCATTAATTACTTTTTGAGAAAGAGATTCCTCAATTTCTGCTCCGGTAGCATCACCCCGGGCATGTAAGATTCGGGGTCTTTGATGAGCAGCTTCTAAAGTAGTATTATATTTTCCTTCAATTTTGTCAAATTTAGTTCCTAATTCTATTAGTTCTTCAACACATTTTGGCCCCTCTGTCACTAAAATATTTACCGCTTCGGGATCGCAAAAATTTGCACCAGCTTTTAAAGTATCTTCCATGTGCAAGTGAGGTGAATCCTTATCTCCCAAAGCTACTGCTATACCCCCTTGAGCATATTCGGTATTACTTTCTTTTAATTTACTTTTGGTCAGCAGAGTAACTTCTCCTTTGTCGAAAATTTTAAGTGAAGTGTATAGACCGGCTATTCCTGAACCAACAATCAAAAAATCGGTAAATATTTTTTTTACTTGGGATAAATCAAAATTAATTAAATAACGTGGGAACATTTGTTAAATCCTTCTCCGAGATGTGAATTATTTTATAGCTTAATTAGGTAATTTCAATCATACGATTTAATGCTATTAAAGATTTTCGGCTTATTTCTTCCGGTACGGTGATTTGAAAGACCATATTTTGTAGAGAATAGAGAACTTTTTCTAAGGTGATAAGTTTCATATTAGGACAGATCATGTTATTAGAAGCTGAGAAAAATATTTTATTTGGATTATTCTTTTTTAAAGGGTATAAGATACCCAATTCTGTACCGATGATAAATTCTTTAACTTGATTATTGCTGGCAAAATTAATAATTCCCCTGGTACTGCCAATATAATCAGCTAAATCACATACTTCAGGGCGACATTCAGGATGTACTAAAAGTAAAGCTTGAGGATGTAATTTTTTCATTTTGACCACTTCCTCTTTGGTTAAGAGATGATGAGTGGGGCAGAAGCCCGACCAGGGAATTATTTTTCGTTTTGCTTCCCTTGCAACATAATTAGCCAAATTCATATCGGGAAGAAATAAAATATCTTTTTCAGCGGAAATAGCTTGAGCAATTTGAACAGCATTGGCAGAAGTGCAGCAGTAGTCACTTAACGATTTTACAGCTGCTGACGAATTTACATATGAAACGACGACTACTTCGGGCAGTTCCTTTATTTTACTTTTTACTTTTTCGGCTGGTGCCATATCAGCTAGAGGGCATCCGGCGTTAATTTCAGGAAGGAGAACAATTTTTTTTGGAGATAGAATAGAGGCAGTTTCAGCCATAAATTGAACTCCGCAAAATAAAATAATTTTTGCTTGAGTCTTAGCAGCTTGCTGGCTGAGGAATAGAGAATCACCTGTAAAATCAGCGATATCCTGAATTTCACCAGGTTGATAGACATGGGCTAAAATTACAGCATCTCTTCTTTTCTTCCAAGCTAATATCTCTTTAACTAAATTATTTTTTTGGAGGGAATTAACTATATTGTTCATTTTTGCTCCTAATTAATGCAATAAAAATTTTTACTAAAGTATTTGGTCGTTTAATATTTTATTCTAGAGTGTTTTTTATTATACCACAAAAAAAATTATGATATAAAATCTTTTTTATTGTAATATATTTTCTAAAAAAGTAAAGGGGAAAAAAGAAAAAAATGCGTAACATAGAAAAAATCAAAAATTCCAGTAAATGTGATACGTCCTTCTCAATTGACAAGGCTATTGAAGAGGGGTAATATTATAAAAATAGTGAAGAGCGTTTAGCCTATACCGAATATATGTAGCTAGCTTGTTAATTAGTTACCTGGTTAGCTGATTAATCCATTAATCTCAGATTAATTTAACCGGTAACTTTAAATCATTAGATAACTAACCTAAGAAATATTAACGGATAAACTAAAATCTTCAACTGAAAATTTGTATTTAATATTAAGCGACTACTCACTATTCATTAACAAATAGTTGGAAAGGCGGAAAGTTATGGAAAAAGAAAGATTTTTGAATTTTGAAGGTCTAAGCTTTGACGATATTTTATTGGTTCCCAAAAAATCAGCAATCCTTCCTAAAGAAATAGATATTTCAACAAAATTTACCAGAAATATCAATATAAATATTCCTTTAATTAGTGCGGCTATGGATACGGTAACCGAATCGAGATTAGCTATTGCTCTTGCCCGGGAAGGAGGCATTGGTATTATTCATAAAAATATGTCTATAGAAGAACAGTCTGAAGAAGTCGATAAAGTGAAGAGGTCAGAGAGCGGAGTAATTGTAGAACCCATTTGCCTTTCACCAGAGAAAAGCGTAGGAGAAGCAATTGAACTAATGAGTAAATATCATATTTCTGGAATTCCTATTGTAAATAAAGAAAAAAAATTAGTGGGAATTTTGACTAACCGAGATATCAGATTTTTAGAAGAAGAAGACAAGAGATTAGGAATAGCAGAAATCATGACCAAAGAAAAACTGATTACTGCCCCATTGGGCACAACCCTTGAAGAGGCGAAAAGAATTTTGCATAAAAGTAGAATCGAGAAATTGCCTATTGTGAATAACAATTTTATTTTAAAAGGACTTATTACTATAAAGGATATCGAAAAAGTTAAGAAATTTCCCAATGCTTGTAAGGACGCAAAAGGAAGGCTTAGGGTAGGCGCAGCTGTAGGTGTATCTCGAGATACTATGGCAAGAGTAGAAGCTTTGGTTAATACCAAAGTGGATGTCATAGTAGTCGATACTGCTCATGGGCATTCTACCCGGGTTATTGAAGTTATAAAAGAGATAAAACGGAATTTTGATATAGAGTTAGTGGGGGGTAATGTAGCAACTTTTGAGGGAGCAGAAAGTCTGATAAAAGCCGGGATCGATGCTTTAAAAGTAGGGATTGGGCCAGGCTCTATCTGCACTACCAGGGTTGTTGCTGGGGTAGGTATACCTCAGGTTTCGGCAATTCAAGAATGTAAAAGAGCTGCTAAAAAATATCATATTCCTCTTATAGCGGATGGAGGTATAAAATATTCTGGTGATATCACTAAAGCTTTGGCGGTGGGTGCTGATTCAGCAATGATTGGAAGTCTTTTTGCCGGGACAGAAGAAAGTCCGGGAGAAGTAGTACTTTACAAAGGGAGAAGCTATAAAGAATACCGGGGAATGGGCTCGATCGGAGCAATGAAAAAGGGAAGTAAAGATAGATATTTTCAAGAAGAAGCAGAAGATAATAAACTGGTTCCCGAAGGAATTGAAGGTAGAGTATCTTATAAGGGATCACTTTCTGCTTGTGTCTATCAACTGTTGGGCGGAGTACGCGCAGGAATGGGTTATTGTGGAGTAAAAAATATTAAAGAATTACAAGAAAGTACTAAATTTGTTCAAATTAGCTTTGCTAGCTTAAGAGAAAGTCACCCTCACGATATCATTATTACCAAAGAAGCGCCTAATTACGGAATAGAATAGAGACAGTAGTACTACTTTGTTTTGGAGAAAGAATTTATGGAAAATGAAGAAACTAAAATTAGTTTTGAGAAGGCTGAAAATTATTTTAAAAAAGGTAATTTTCAGCAAGCAATTAATGAGTTTGACATAATTTTAGAACAATCTCCTGATGATGCCAGGTGTTATAACAAATTGGGAGTTTGTCATGCTCAATTAAAAGATTTCGTAAAAGCAAAATCATATCTTGAAAAGGCTTTAGTTTTAAATATAAAATATCCTGAACCTTACAACAATTTAGGAAATATTTATTTAGAAGAAAAAAAATATGAAAAGTCGATTGAATTTTACAAAAAAGCCTTAGAGTTAAATCCTGATTATGCAGCTGCTCACAGTAATTTAGGTCTGGCTTATAAACGAACAAAAAAAATTGACGAAGCGATAAAACATTTTAAGAGAATGGCTGAAATTGAAAGAAGAGCCCCCATATCAGAAATTAAGAAAATAAGAATTACAAAAAACACTAAAAGCAAGATGATACTCTTTATATTGATCTTGACTAGCATATTTATTTTATGGATATTTTTGAAAAAATAAATTTCCTGAGTAATATTTATTTCATCTATTTCTTGAAGACAGGAGGAAGTAGTTTGGCAGAGGTAAAAACATTTTTAAGCAAAGCAGAAAAGATTCACCAAAAGGCGATAGTATTTGATGGGCATTGTGATACTATTTTAGAGGTTATGAATAATCAAAGAACCCTAGGAAAAAAGTGGACTAGCGGTCATTTGGATGTCCCTAGAATGAAAGAGGGAGGGATTGATGTACAGTTTTTTGCTATTTTTATTGAAAGCGTCTATAAGCCGGATAGATCAGTAAAAAGAGCTTTACAGTTAATCGATTGTTTTTATCGGGAGGTAGATAAAAATCAGAACGATATATCACTGGTGACGAATTATCACCAGATAAAAGAAGTAAACAAAGCGGGGAAGATTGCTGCTATCCTTTCTATTGAAGGAGGAGAGGCTTTAGAGGGTGATTTAGGAGTATTGAGGGCATTTCATAGGTTGGGAGTTAGACTCTTAACTCTTACCTGGAATCAAAGAAATCAAATTGCGGATGGAATTAGTGAATCTCGAACTGGCGGTGGTTTAACCGAGTTTGGTTTAAATGTAATAGATGAGATGAATAAACTAAAAATGTTAATTGATGTGTCTCATCTTTCAGAAAATGGTTTTTGGGATGTGATTAAAAACAGTAAGATGCCTATTGTTGCTTCTCATTCTAATTGTTATGCTTTATGTCCCCATCTTAGGAATTTGAAAGATGAACAAATTAAGGTTTTAGCTGAGAACGGTGGAGTAATAGGGATAACCTTTGTACCTAATTTTTTAACTCAAGAAAAAAGAAGAACTACCCTACAAGATGTGGTAAAACATATTAATTATTTAGTAGAAAAAGTAGGAATAGATTATGTGGGATTGGGTTCTGATTTTGATGGTACAGGTGATCTGCCTTTGGGTTTGGAGGGAGCTGATAAAATTCCGAATCTCACCGAAGAGTTACTTAATCAAGGTTATAAAGGGAGAGAAATTAAAAAAATATTAGGAGGCAATTTTTTAAGAGTATTTAAAGAAGTTGTAGGATAATAATCAAACTCTAAACTTAATAAAAAAAAGAGGAGAGTTTATGAAATATTTAAGATTTTATCACAATGAAAATGTAAGAAATGTAAGATATGGGATACTTGAGAAAGATAATATCGTAAGAGAAGTCATTGGTGATATTTTTAATAATCATAAAATAAGTGAAAAAAAATATCCTTTATCAGAAATAACATTTTTGCCACCTTGTTTGCCAACTAAAATAATAGCGGTGGGATTAAACTATTTTGACCATGCAAATGAACTTCAAATGAAAATCCCTGATGAACCCCTTATTTTTATAAAACCCCCAAGTACGCTTATTGCCCATAACGATAAAATAATTTATCCCAAAATGAGTAAGCAGTTAGATTATGAAGCAGAATTAGCAGTAATTATTAAAAATAAAATTAAAAATATTGAACCGATCGACGTCTTTAGAAATATCCTGGGATATGCTTGTTTTAATGACGTAACTGCTAGAGATCTGCAAAAAAAAGACGGACAATGGACCAGAGCTAAATCCTTTGATAGCTTTGCTCCAGTTGGGCCTTTTATTTCAACCGAATTAAATCCCGATAATCTTCAAATAAAACTTTACAAGAATGGGCAGCTAAAGCAAGATTCGTCTACCAGTAATATGATTTTTAAGGTTGTGACGTTGGTCAGTTTTGTATCAAAAATAATGACCTTATTTCAGGGAGATATAATTGCCACAGGAACTCCTTCGGGAGTTGGGAAATTAGAGGAAGGCGATACTGTAGAGGTAGAAATTGAGGGGATTGGAATTTTAAAGAACAAAGTATTTTTAGAAGAAGAATGATTAAAAACTTCTATTTATGTCATTTACTCATAAAAATCATTATAACAATTGTAGAGGGCGAAGGAAGGTGAACTAAGAGCAAGGCAAATAAAATATTTTAGTTTAGCAAGAGTAGGTGACCTGCGTTAAGTGTTAGAGAATGGGACGTTGTCTCTAAACGAAAGGGTTAAGGATTTCTTTACAGAAATTCTTTGATCTTGCGGTAGGTCATCGCGTCCGCTGCTACATCCAACGCATCTTTTGCCAAGGCTCCTCTTGATGTAGCAGATCTAAAGCGATATCTATTTTTATTATGCTATATTCAGGAGGGAAAGATAAAAATGATCATATCATCCCATAAAATTACTGCTATGGGTCTTTTTATTGCTCTAAGTGTAATTTTAACTCGGATAGCTAGTTTACGTATTGCCATCGGAAGTGTCGAGGGAATCAGGATCGGTCTTGGAAAATTACCTATCATCTTAGGAGGTATTATATTTGGTCCCTTGGCCGGGGGGTTAATTGGAGGCTTTTCCGATCTGTTGGGATATTTTATCAATCCTATAGGAGCTTATATGCCTCACTTTACCCTAACTTCTGCCTTAACCGGGATCATTCCGGCTACCATCTTGTTGATAACAAAAAAAGAGAATGTTCTTCATTTAACCCTGGCTATTACCGTAGGACAGGTGATAACTTCAATGATATTAATTCCCTATTTTCTACATATTTTATTCGGGCTTTCCTGGAAAGTATTAATCCCTCCGCGAATGGTGGCAGAGCCCATTCAAATATTCATCTATACCTATGCTATAAGGATAATTTTAAAGAGGAATATTTTAACTACCAACTGATATAATGTTTAAATTTATCGTTTAATTGATTGAACAAAATATTTAGCGGGGCTGTAAGAAAGAGATAAAAATCTATTGTTTTTTTGTTTCCTGTCTTTTTCTATCTCTAGTTCTTTTCCCCTGCTTGGTGCGATATAAAATAATATCTACGAATTAGTATTATTTTGCTTAAAAAAATTGGAATTAATCATATTTTTAATATAAAAAAGAAGGATATTAAAAATTATTTGTCGAAAATAATCTTAGGGAATATCGTAGATGTGGATTTTGAATGTTCCGGTTCTGTGGAAGGGTAGAGCAGGGATTAAATCTCATAAGGAAGGGGGGTAGATGTATTCAACAAAGAATTGTTCATCAATCAGTTCAACTTAAATTTGATCAAATCTTATTTGACAAAGAGATAAGTATTGTTGGTTCACGCACTAATAAACCTTCTTCCTGGGGTAAGGCAATAAATCTGGCTAGAGAAGAGAAGGTAAATTTAAAAGAATTGTGTATTAGTTTTCTGGTTAATTATTTTGTATAATCCTGTTAATCTATTAATTGATTAGCCGACTAATTAAGGAACTAACTAATAAATCTAAACATAATATAATTAGAAGAGGAGGAAAGAAAAATGATAGAATTCAATCTGGAAAAAGGTTTAAAAGGAATAGCTCAAACAATGGTAAATGAAGAAAATTCAGCTGAGAGATTTGCCAAACCTATGCCGCCTGCTTTTGCTACTCCCATGTTAGTTTCGTTAATGGATTTAGCTGCCATCAATGCGGTGAAAAAAAATCTTCCCGAAGGTTTTATTTCAGTAGCTAGTAAAATATCAATTACTCATTTAGCTGCTACTCCTCTGGGTATGACGGTTACTGCCGATGCCACTTTAGTTGACATTTTTAAGAATCGATTAACTTTTCAGGTAAGTGCTTTCGATGAGGCGGAGAAGATAGGAGAAGGAACTGTAGAAAGATATATAATTGATATAGAAAAATTTACCAAAAAAATGAGGGATAGAAAAAAGGTACGAGAGGTTGATTTTTAAATAATTAGAAAGCTTATTATTTATAGAAAGGTACAAATAAAGTTTACTTCTTAAATATTTCATTCAGTAAGGTGAACCATAACGGAAATCTAATAGCTTAGAAGAAATGGATTGGAGTCAAAGTAGTGGTAAAAAAAAGATTAAAAGTAGGATTAGCTTTAGGGGGAGGTGGAGCTCGAGGTCTTGCTCATATTGGTGTATTAAAAGTTTTAGAAAGTGAGAATATTCCGATTGATTTAATTACCGGTACCTCAATGGGAGCTATTATCGGAGCAGTCTATGCCCTAAAAAAAGATATTTCTGCAATAGAAAAAATTACCGAGAAATATTCTAAAATCAGTGAATTTAATATAGATTTCTCTTTTAGTGATAAAGAAAAAAGAAATAAATCTCTTTTTTTAAAAAAGATGTCTGATTTTTTAAAAAGAGGTTATATACTTAATCTTGAACTTAGAAGAAAATATATTAATGACGGAGAAGGGATAAAGAAAATCATTAAAGATTTGGTGGGCGATAAATCTTTCGAGGACACAAAAATCCCCTTTGCTGCGGTGGCCGCAGATTTGGTAAAAGGAGAAAAAGCAATCATAAGAGAAGGAAAATTATTCGACGCACTGTTAGCAAGCGCTTCTATTCCCGGAATGTTTCCCCCGGTAATATTAGAAAAGAAAATCTTGGTTGATGGCGGGATAGTCGATGTAGTGCCAATAGAGACAGCTAAATCTTTAGGAGCTAATTTTGTTATTGGCGTCAATGTAAGCCAATCTATTAAAAAGAGAGTTGAATTTGATAACGCGGTAGAAATTTTTTTCCGTTCAGATTCTATCACTTCTTCAGAATTAAGAAAATTACAATTGTCTTTTGCTGATGTACTAATTACCCCTAAAGTAGGACGTTTTCATTGGTCTGATTTTACTAAACCTGAACAATGTGTTCGAGAAGGAGAAATAGCTGCGCAAAACTCTATTATAGAATTAAAGAAAAAATTGAAGAAAGTGAAACCAAAATGGTGGAAAAGGTTATTTTACTGAAGTTTCTTTGTCTTTCTTTTCTTTAGTATTGGAGTCTGGTTTTTTGGAAATTTCTTTTTTTTCTTGCTCTTTTATTGAGGTAGCGGCTAATCTCTTCTTTTCTGATTGGATACTAGTACTTCGGTTATCTGTGCTATAATATCCGTTACCCT
>DSEL01000230.1 GCA_011056645.1 Candidatus Atribacteria bacterium | reverse complement strand
TAGGGAGTTAATCTTTTTATCAAACGATATTCAAGCATTCAGCAAGTACAGACCTGCCCTGGCGAAGCTGAAAGCGTAGACGGGTCAATGGTCTTTCGATTGTCTATTAAGAAAAAAGTCAAGAGAAAATACTTTTCCATGAGTAAAAACTTACAGTATTACTCTCTGCTTTTGGGCTCGCTTTCGGAAAATGGCTGAAACCTTGAGCTTTGTTTTCTTAATTCTGCTTTAGTAATATTTTCTTTAATTGATTTATTATTCTCTTTTTCAAATCGTCTATTAGAGCCTCTAAAGGGCTACGTTAAATTTTTAGAATATTGGGAAGAGTTAACCGTCATTTTGGCTTTCTTCTTATTGAAGCACATCGAATGTTGAACTTCATTCCCAGAGAATTAAAATTACTATCCGATATTTTTATTAAACATACTCAAATCAGTTCAGTCAAAATATATTTTTTATGCGGCTTTAATCTCTAATTTCTTTCTCCAATGATATGGTTCATACTTTGTTTTATTTTTCATTACTGCATATACTGAGGTTGCCAGGTATCGGGTAATTGTATTTCTTGCATCTTTTTCTGTATATCCTTCTGTTAGCAGATATTCATAATATTCCCGGATATCATTCTTGCCTCCAAGTGCAGCGTGTGTAGCCATTTTGAAAACACATTTTAATTTCCTGGAATATCTCTTGTCCCTCTTGTTAAAACTTTTTTTACCGCTTTCTCTTTTATTTTTTGCCAGACCACTGTAACACCATAAACGATATTTGTTCTTGAATCTGCTTGCATCTATTATTATTCCGTATGCCCTTACTGATTGTATATCTCCAAATCCTGAAATCTGCTTTATTTGTTTTATTATATGATTATTCCTTACAGTTTCCCTGAAGAGAGCTTCAAATTTTTCTCGTTCTTCATCCAATGTTTTCATTACTGCTATTTGATGTTCCAGTATGAAATTCATTGCTTTATCTTTTTTATCATATTGTCCCTTTTCTGTTTTCTTTAATCCTATTGAGCGATAAATTGCTGAATACTGATTCTTTACTCTTACCCTGGCTGATGTCAGATCATCATAAGCACTAACTAATTTTCTGATTCTGTAACTGTTTTCATTATCCGTATGGTAAACTTCTTTCAGCATGCCTGCTCTTAATAGTTGACAGAGTTTGCCTGCATCTATTTTATCTGTCTTGGAACCTTCTTCCAGTAACCGGTTCCTGGATGGATTACATATTATCAATTTATCTACACTGTCCTTTAACTCAACATATAGCCACTGTGCTCCTGTTGTTTCTTCTATTGTTAGTATTTTTTTACCTTTAAGTGCCTTAAGGTATTCTTTGATTGACTTAACATTTGAAGCTATGTTATTTATAATTACTTTCATGCTGTTTGATCGCATCCTGGCTATTGATGCTCCATCTATTGACCAGTCAATTGCTATATAGTAATCATACAGATCCATTAACTGGAGATTGTTTGTTGTTTTATTTATTTTCATTTAGGTCTCCTTTCTAATTTGATGTTCATTTTTCTATCTTATTAAAGATAGTAACACTTTTAGAAAGCGAGACCTTTTCTTAATTTACCGTCATTAATTGTTTAAAGTTCAATAAATGACTTATTTATCTGTCGATAAGTTTTTCTTAATAATTAATTTTATTTCGCAAGAATTAATTTTTTTGTTTCAGAAAAATTTCCGGCTGAAATCTTATAGAAATAAACTC
>DSEL01000229.1 GCA_011056645.1 Candidatus Atribacteria bacterium | reverse complement strand
CTATAGACTATATACTATTAATTATTCTTTTCTCGGTAATTATTTTATGAACCGGTATATCATTTTTATCGGAGATTATTTTTTTAACTATCTGTATTTCAAAGGCTAAAGCAATTATTTTAACAGAAGATCGAACTTTTTTTAAAAAATTATCATAATATCCCAATCCTCTACCAATTCTATTACCCTGCGAATCAAAAGCCACTCCGGGGACTATTATTAAATCAAGATCTTCTGGCGGGCATAATCTTTGGTATTCTTTTTTTGGCTGTAAAATCCCCTTACTGCCTTTTTCTAATTCAACATCAAAATCATATATTTTTGAAGGGATTAAGTCAGGGTATTCTGGTAAGATAATTGGAATAAAAACATTTTTACCCATCTTAATAGACATTTTAATTATTTCTTCCGTTTGCACTTCGCTTTTAGTGGCAGCATAAAACAGAATATTTTGGGAATTTTTATACTCTATTGTCTGGGATAGATTTAATAATATTTTTTGACTTTTTTCCCTGACATCTTCAGTAGATTGGGAAAGTCTTTTTTTTAGTGTGTCCCTTCGTATTTCCTCTTTGTTCATAATTTTTATTATAATATAGTGATTTATTATTTTTGTCAAAATTTTATCGATAATTTGATATTGTTCGTCGCTTATTGATAATAAACGTTTATATAATCATAAATAAATTATAAAACCCCGCTATGTCGTGTGTGTTAGGTTTTGTACCTGTTCCTAAACAGGTGGGCATCTACCCAAATGCTTCACGTTTCCGCGTCAACAAAAAAGTTAACGTTAGGTATTTGCCTTTCCTCCGGTGGAGGGAGACTTACCTTAGGCATACATTCTACATTTAGAGTTCGATCCCTCTTTATATAGTGTTGGTTCAAAACTTAATCAGCCAGCACGAGCACAGCAGGGTGATTTATTTATTTTCTTTGTCTTTATAATAGCACACTTTATGGTATCTTTCAATTTAAATTAGTCGTTAGTCGTTAGTCAATAGTCGTTAGTATTAAATTCAAGATAGAGTATAATATAATTGACCGATTTATCAATTTGCCGATGCACCAATTACAGAAAGACTAAGAAAAGATAGTATCCAGTAAAGATACAGATTAAGAAAAACAAGAATCAAGTATCGAGAGAAGAAAAAGTATTATTAGGATAAATTTAATTTTATATACAACTCTTGCAATTGTTTTTGATCTACTTCAGACGGAGCATCAGTTAAAAGACAGGTAGCCTTTTGGGTCTTGGGAAAGGCAATCACTTCTCTAATAGAGGAAGCTCCGGCTAACAGCATAACCATCCTATCCAGGCCAAAGGCAATCCCTCCATGGGGTGGAGCTCCATATTTTAAAGCACGTAATAAAAATCCGAATTTTTGTTCAGCCTTTTTACTATCTATCCCCAATAATTTAAAAATTATTTTTTGAAGTTCTGTATGGTGTATTCTAATGCTCCCGCCTCCGATTTCGTTTCCGTTTAGAACTAAATCATATGCTTTTGAACGTACCATTAAGGGATTGGTCTCCAGTAATTTAATATCTTCTTCAAGGGGTGCCGTAAAAGGATGATGAACCGATTCATATCTTTTTTCTTCTGAATTATATTCCAATAAAGGAAAATTTGTAACCCAAAGAAAATTAATTTCCTTTTCATTCTGATTAACAAGGTTTAAATCATGCGCTAATTTTATTCTTAAATTTCCCAATGCACTATAAACTATTTCCTTTTGATCAGCAGCTATTAAGATAATGTCGCCCGGATTTGCATTGGTTTTACGTATAACTTCTTCTATTTCTTGGGTAGAAAGAAATTTAGCTATAGAAGAATGAAACTCTTTTCCTTCTATAATTTTTATATAGAACAGTCCTTTAGCGCCAAAGGAAGCAACAAACAGTTGCAATTCATCAAGCTTCTTTCGAGAAAATTCCCCGGCATTTTCAACTTTTATAGCACCTATTTCCCCTTTGTTCTTAATGACTTCTCCTAATACTTTAAAAGAAGTTTCTGGAAATATTTCTGTTAGATTTACTATCTCCATGCCAAATCTTAAGTCTGGTTTATCCACACCGTACCTGGAAATCGCTTCTTGATAATCCATTTTTCTAAAAGGCGTTTTTATTTGAATATTAAATAATTTTTTATAGAGCTGAACAAACATTTTTTCTACCAGATTAAATATATCATCCCGGTCCACAAAGGACATTTCCATATCAAGTTGAGTAAATTCCGGTGCCCTATCTGCTCTTAAATCTTCGTCACGGAAACATCTTACTATCTGGTAGTATTTTTCAAATCCTGCCACCATTAATAACTGTTTAAATAATTGAGGAGATTGGGGCAGGGCATAAAATTTACCCGGATTGACTCTACTGGGAACTATATAATCTCTTGCTCCTTCCGGAGTACTCTTAGTTAAAAAGGGTGTTTCTATATCTAAAAAACCTTCACTATTTAAAAAATTTCTTATTTCCGCACAAGTTTGATGCCGCAAATACAAGTTTCTTTGCATCTTTGATTGCCTTAAATCCAGATATCTATATTTTAATCTTAGATTATCATTTATTTCAATTTTATCATTTATATTAAAAGGAAGTGTATCGGAAGTATTTAGTATTTTTACCTGTCTGGCTTTGATTTCGACCTCTCCGGTTGGCATATTAGGATTTTTTGCATTAGCTAAACGAGAGGCAACCTTCCCTTCAACTGCAATCACATATTCATTTTTGATGATATGGGCTTTGTCATGCACTGCAGCAGAGACTTCAGGATCAAAAACAATTTGGGTAATCCCCTCTCGATCCCTCAAATCAATAAATATCAAACCGCCATGGTCTCTTCTGCTCTGAGCCCAACCCATTAAAATTACTTCCTTTCCTATATCATTTTTCCTGAGTTCTCCACAGGAATTGGTTTTCTTCCAAGAACCCATAGGTTCAATAATATTTTTCTTGTTTGTCATTTTATTTGTCTACACTCCTTTGTAAATATGTATCTAGTATCGAGTAAAAACAGTACTTAATATCTAGTATATAGTATTCAGTAAAGAGAAGAGAACTGGAATAATTCACCGATTAAATTAGTCGTTAGTCGTTAGTATTAAATTCAAGATACAATATAATATAATTATCCGATTTACCAATTCACTAATGCACCGATTTACCAATTAGAGAAATACTAAGAAAAGATTGTATCGAGTATCCAGTAAAGATACAGATTTTTATTCTGGCTTTTTTAGTAACCAGCTAACAAAATATTTTACACTTAAGACTGTTCTCATGGATAAATCTTATTCAGCATCCTGGGAAAGGGGATGGTTTCGCGAATATGATTCAGACCGCATATCCAGGCAACCGTTCTTTCTATCCCTAAACCAAATCCGGAATGAGGGACTGATCCATATTTTCTTAAATCTAAATACCATTCGTACTTTTCTCTGGGCAATCCATGTTCTTTAAGTCTTTGTTCTAATAATTTATAATCATCAATTCTTTGTCCGCCTCCGATAATTTCACCATATCCTTCCGGCGCTAAAAGATCGGCTCCCAATACAACTTCTTCTCTTTCCGGATCAGGTTTCATATAAAATGCCTTGCACTTTACCGGATAGCGGTGAACAAATACCGGCCGATCATATTTATTGGATAAAATAGTTTCATCCTCTCCGCCAAAGTCATCTCCCCATTCAACTTTTACTCCGTTACTTTTTAAAATATCTATTGCTTCATCATATGAGATCCTGGGAAAAGGTGTCATGATAAGCTTTAATTTTGATGTATCTCTTTCTAATATATTTAATTCTTGCGTCCTTTTTTCTAACACTTTCCCGACAATATAAGCTATTAAATTCTCTTCAATTTTATTGCATTCCTCAAAATCCACATAGGATGCTTCGGGTTCTACCATCCAAAACTCCATCAGATGTCTTCTGGTTTTAGATTTTTCAGCTCGAAAAGTTGGTCCAAAACAATATACTTTTCCGAAAGCTGCAGCGGTTGCCTCATTGTAAAGCTGTCCGCTTTGTGTAAGGTAAGCCTTATCGCCGAAATATTCGGTCTCAAATAAAGTAGTAGTTCCTTCGCAAGCGGCTGGGGTAAGTATGGGAGTATCTATTAAAATAAAACCATTCGTATCTAAAAAATCGCGTATAGATTTGATTATTTCTGCCCTTATTTTTAAAATAGCGTTTTGCCGAGGTGTTCTTAGCCAGAGATGGCGGTAATCCATCAGATATCCTGTACCATGTTCTTTCAGGGTAATTGGGTAATTATCTTCAGCTGGACTAACTACTTCAATATTCTTTACCAACACTTCATATCCCAAAGGAACTCTCTTTTCTTCTTTCACTAATCCTGTTACTTTTATCGATGATTCATAACTAATATTATCCGCTTGATCGAAAATATTTTCATCCATTTCGTTTTTGATGAGAGTTGCCTGAACAAAACTTGTTCCATCCCTCACAATCAAGAATTTTATTTTACCGCTGGAACGTCTATTGTAGAGCCATCCCCTAATTTCCACTTCTTTTCCTTCATAATTTGCAATATCGCTTATTCTAATAACTTCCATATATTTCCTCCTATAGGGAGTCAGGTTAGGTTGTATTACATGCCTGATCTCTTTTATAATTGATCGATCAAGTCATCTATCTTAACTTCTTTTTGTTCTTTGGTTTGCATATTGCGAAGAATAACCATATGTTTGGAAAATTCTTCTTCTCCAACTATAACTGTATATCTGGCTCCACTTTTATTAGCAATCCTCATCTGCGATTTTAGACTACTTTCGGAATAATCCATATCAGCCGATAAACCTGCATTTCTTATTTTTTGCAATAATCCAAAAGCTGCTTCTATATTCTCATCCTTAGCTTTAGCTACAAATACATCTAAGGCCTTTTCTTCAGGCCATTTGATCTGCTGTTGTTCTATAACAATCATCATTCTCTCTATTCCTGCGGCAAATCCTACTGCCGGAGTCGATTTTCCTCCCAATTCCTCAATCAAGTCATCATATCTTCCGCCTCCACCTATCGCATTCTGAGCTCCTAAGCCTCCTGATATAATTTCAAAAGCGGTTTTAGTATAATAATCTAATCCCCTTACCAATTTAGGATCCTCTTTAAATATTATTTTTTGATCGTGGAGAAATGATTTTACTTCTGAAAAATGTAATTTACATTCCTGACAAAGATTTTCAATAATTAACGGGGCTGATGCTATGATTTTTTTACAACTATCTTTTTTACAATCTAAAACTCTTAAAGGATTTTTATTATACCTTTCTTTGCATTCCAAACATAGAAAACTTTTTTTATCTTCCAGATATTTTTTTAATTTTTGGACATAAGCACCTCTACACTCTTTACAACCGACACTATTTATTAATATCTCAAGATTTTTTAAGCCCAACTTTTTATAAACATCTAAAACGGTAATGATTACCTCAGCATCTGCGGCGGAAGATTTAGTGCCAATTATCTCGATCCCAAATTGATTAAACTGCCGAAATCTGCCTGACTGCGGTTTTTCACATCTGAACATTGGACCAAGATAAAATAGCTTAATTACTTTCGAAATTCTATCCATACTCTTTTCCAAATAAGCTCTAACTACCGGTGCTGTTCCTTCAGGACGTAAGGTCAAGCTCCTCCCTTTTCTATCAAGAAAAGTAAACATTTCTTTAGTTACTATATCGGTTGATTCGCCTATTCCCCGTACAAAAAGGTCTGTGTATTCAAAGAACGGTGTCCTTATTTCTTTGTATCCATATTTATTTAATATCTCTTTTATCCTATCTTCGATATAATACCATTTTGAAATATCTTCAGGTAAAATATCCTGTGTCCCTTTGGGAACTTTAATCAACAATATTCTCCTCCTTTACATGGGATTAAGTCACAATCTTAAGAATAGTTTCCCTTTTTTCTTTCTTAATAACTATATTGACGTTCCATAAATGCTTTTTTATCTATGGCTTTTTTCATAGCGTCTTCCCGGCTAATTTTATCTTCCATTACTAAATCTTTCAAAGACTGATCTAAACTTTGCATACCGTCTTTTTTGCTAATTTGTATAGTAGAAGGAATTTGATGAGTTTTTCCCTCCCTGATCAAGTTCCTGATTGCCGGGTTAGCTATCATTATTTCTAAAGCCGCTGCCCTGCCAGCACCATCAAGGGTTGGTAATAAGGTTTGGGCAATAATTCCCTGCAAAGAACCGGCCAGCTGCATTCTTACCTGGTTTTGTTGATGGGGGGGAAATACGTCAATGATTCTTTCCACGGTTTCGGCTGCACTAATAGTATGGAGAGTGGAAAATACCAGATGTCCGGTTTCGGCGGCGGTCAAAGCCATAGAAATAGTCTCCAGATCTCTCATTTCACCTACCAGGATTACGTCAGGATCCTCTCTTAGGGCGTTCCTTAAGGCAGAACTAAATGAGGGAGTATGAGAACCTATCTCTCTTTGGGAAACAATACAATTTTTGTGAGCGTGAATAAATTCAATGGGATCCTCAATGGTAATTATATTAATATATTTATTTTTATTGATAATATCGATCAAGGCAGCAATAGTCGTTGATTTACCGCTTCCGGTAGGTCCGGTTACCAAGACCAATCCCTTCTCTTTTTCAGAAAAATCGGCAAGAATCGAGGGCAACCCTAATTCAGAAAGAGTTTTAATTTTCTCCGGTATCAATCTAAAGGCAGCTCCTTCTCCACGACGATGTTTAAAGGCATTTATCCTGAAACGAGCAATATTAGCTAATTCATAAGATAAATCTAATTCACCGTTTTTTTCAAAATCTCTCTTCTGTTTTTCATTTAGAATACTGTATATCATTCCATGAGTTATCTCCTGGGTCAATTCCGGAAAATTCAATTTGGTTAATTTTCCGTTTATACGAATGATAGGGGGTATCCCAATATTCAGATGTAAATCAGAAGCATTTTTTTCCTTGGTGATATTTAATAATTCATTTACCTCCATTTTAAACCTCCTCTTTGTTTTCCGCTAAGCACAAATTACAGTCGATTGGATGATTAATTATCTTTATTACTAAATATTTGGTTAATGGTCTCACCAATATTTTCAAAAGAAGACAAGACTATTTTTATCTTTCTTTGGGTAATCTCTTTAATCATTTCAATAGCCTCTTCATCTGTAGGGTCAGCCATGGCAACAGCCAATTCGTCATTTATTTCCATTATAGGTATCGCTTTATATTTCTTGAGAGTACTTTTAGAAAGATTCTTGGATAAGTTAATATCAATATTACCAATATTTATTTGAACATAAGGAAGGTTTAACTGTTTTCCCAAGACCCAATTTATTTCATCTTGCGTAACTCTACCCAGTTTAATTAAAATTTCACCAATTCTTTTTTCACTCTTTTTCTGAATGGCCAATCCTTCCTCTAATTGTTGCGGTGTAATAATTTTATAGTTTATTAACATTTCTCCCAATTTTTGATGCTGCTTTTTTCCTTCTTGTTTTTCTTTCATTTGAACATTCCTCCTTAAAATCCATTGCACTATTTATATTATACATAAATCTATAAAAGTAAATTTTGAAGGGATCAATTGCTTTAAAATAATTAATATTATAAAAAAATCCCTGACAATACTTTTAATCAAGTATCATCAGGGACGAGAATTACTCGCGGTGCCACCCTGCTTGAATGGTAATTGATCCATTCCGTCTCACAGCCATTTAACGGAGGCTAACCGATTTAGTTTACTTTATTTTTCAACTTAATTTATTCTTTAGGGGTCTTTCAATCACCTTTTCTTCATGCATTTTTAAAAAGGTGATCTACTTTCCTATGATCATATTATTACTATTCTTTTTTAAAAATTTAAGTAATTGTATATAATTTTAAGGATAAAGTCAAATTAATTATAAAAAGTAGGCTAAGCTTAATAGCCTCCTCGAGTTTCCATAAATACTTTTTTGTCAATGGCTTTTTTAATGGCCTCTTCCCGGCTGATTTTTCCTTCTACCAGTAACTCTTTCAAAGATTGATCTAAACTTATCATTCCTTCTTTCCTGCCCATTTGAATGGTGGCAGGCAATTGGTGAATCTTTTCTTCACGTATAATATTTCTAATTGCCGGAGTTGCAATCATCAATTCTACTGCCGGAACCCTTGCCTCCTCATCAATGGTAGGTATCAAAGTTTGGGCGACAATACCCAAAAGAGATTCGGCAACTTGCATTCTAATCTGAAACTGTTGGTGTGGAGGAAAAACATTGATTACTCTTTCTACGGTTTCTGCTGCACTGTTAGTATGAAGAGTGGAAAATACCAAATGTCCGGTTTCAGCAGCTGTTACTGCCATAGAAATAGTTTCCAGGTCTCTCATTTCTCCTACCAATATTACATCGGGGTCTTCTCTTAAAGCACTTCTTAAGGCATAAGCAAAAGAATCGGTATGAATTCCCACTTCTCTCTGGTCTATCACGCAATTTTTATGATTATGAATGAACTCGATAGGGTCTTCAATGGTTATAATATGTTCATATCTTTCTTGGTTTATAATATCAATCAAAGCTGCTATGGTGGTGGTTTTTCCGCTACCGGTAGGACCGGTAACCAAGACAAAACCCTTAGATTTTTTAGTAAAAATGGCTAATTCTTCCGGCAAACCTAACTGGGAAAGAGATTTTATTTTTTCAGGGATTAATCTAAAGGCAGCTGCTTCACCTCGACGAGTTTTAAATATATTAGTTCTAAATCTGGTCAAATCTTCCAATTCAAAAGAAAAATCTAATTCATTAAGTTCCTCATATTTTTCTTTTTGTTTATCGGAAAGCATACTATAGATCATCTCATGAACATTTTGTTTATTTAGTTCCGGGAGATTTAATTTTCTTAATTTTCCATTAATACGTAAAATTGGCGGTATTCCAACCGTTATATGCAAATCAGAAGCTTCTCTTTCTTTGGTGATAGTTAAAAGCTCTCTTATATTCATATTATTGAATTTTTCCTTTCCTATATTTTTTAGAATTAGAAAAGATTTATTTAAATTTATTTTTCATTTTACCAGAGAAAACATTAATATGCAAAAAAGAGGCAATCCGCTGATCCGCCGATCCTCCAATTGACCGATTAAAGTAGACATTAGTGTTTAGTTAGCCAACTAATCAAACGATTATTCTTATTTACGCAATATTCTTTACTTGATACTGGATACTATTTCAAACCTGACTTTTCTTTTAATTTCTCAGCTTTATCAGTCTTTTCCCAGGTAAAATCTTCATCTGACCTTCCAAAATGACCGTAGGCAGCCGTCTTCCTAAAGATAGGCCTTCTCAGCTTCAGGTGTCTTATTATTGCTTCCGGGCGCAAATCAAAATTCTTTTCAATTAATTCTAATATTTTTGAATGAGCAATTTTTTCTGTACCGAAAGTATCTATCATGATAGAAACAGGATGAGCTACACCTATAGCATAGGCAATTTGTATCTCACATTTATCAGCCAATTCGGCTGCTACAATATTTTTGGCGATATACCTGGCCATATAACTGCCGGACCTGTCTACTTTAGTGGGATCTTTTCCGGAGAAACATCCTCCACCGTGACTTCCCACTCCACCATAGGTATCGACAATTATTTTTCTGCCCGTTACACCGGTATCTGCTTGAGGACCACCAATAGCAAATCTTCCGGTAGCATTAATAAAATATTTAGTATGTTGGTCGAGATATTTTTGAGGAATAACATAATTGATCACTTTTTCCTTAATATCTTTCTGAATAGTATCATAGGGAACATCCGGATGATGCTGGGCTGCAATGACTATCGCCTCTACTCTTAGTGGTTCTCCATTTTCATATTCAACTGTTACTTGAGACTTTCCATCGGGTCTAAGATAAGGAAGGATCTTCTTTTTTCTTGCTTCTGCCAGCCGATAAGTTAATTTATGAGCTAATATTATAGGAAGGGGCATCAATTCGGGAGTTTCTCTGCAAGCATAACCAAACATCATTCCTTGATCACCCGCCCCGGTAGTTTCTACGTTATTTTTATTTTTCTCCACTTCTTTTACTTCCCATGATTTACTCACTCCCTGATCAATATCTTTAGATTGTTCATCAATAGAGGTTAATACTGCACAAGTATCACCATCAAATCCATATTTAGCCCTGGTATAACCTATCTCGCGGATAGTTTTACGTACTATTTTGGGAATATCCACATAACAGGAAGTAGTAATCTGTCCGGCAACCAAAACCAATCCGGTGGCTACTAAAGTTTCTACTGCTACTCTTCCAAAGGCATCTTCTTGGTAGATGGCATCCAGTATAGCATCAGAAATTTGATCAGCAATCTTATCCGGATGTCCTTCGGTTACGGATTCAGAAGTAAATAAATATTTATTTTTCAACTCTCACATCTCCTTTTTTGTTGATTTTAAATTAAAAAAAACCCCTTCTATGCCGAAGAGGTAATTTTCTTCTTATCTCTCGGAATTGTATTTCCGCGGGAATTAGCACCGACATAATGCATTGCTTGTTGCATTATAGGTTGCTGGGCTTCTTAGGGTCCGTCCCTCCGCCAACTCTTGATAAGAGTAACTTATTTTTTTGTTAAAATACCACAGTTAAAATCTAATGTCAAATTATTTCATATCAGGTATATAGCATCACATCTTAGTATTTTTTTAATTGGAGAATCGGTGAATTGGTAAATTCTTTTAACTATAAATATTTCTTATAATTGTGATTGTTAACCATTCTTTTAATAATCTTCTTTAAGTCACCTTCTCGTTTTTTGGGATAGATCAATTTTATATCCCCACTTGACACAATAACTAAATCAGATAAGCCTATAGTGACTACTAAACCTTCATCGTTTATGATTACGCACCTCTCGGTATCCACTCCTTCATGGCTGCCTTTAATTACATTACCATCTTTGTCCCGAGGGAAAATTCTTTCCATCGACGTCCAGGAACCAATATCATCCCAACTAAAATCACCTTTTACCACCAATCTGTTTGAAACTTTCTCCATAATCGCATAATCTATAGATATTTTTTCTAATCCATAAAATACATCCTTTAAGATTTCTTTTTTGTGCAAGGTTCCTAAACTATCTTTAACTTTCATGAGTCCTTGGTAAAGATTGGGAATTTCCTTTTTTATAGCCTTTAATATATCAGCGCAAGTCCAAACAAATATTCCGCTATTCCAGAGATACTTTTTCTCGCTAATAAATTTTTTAGCAGTTTCTAAATCCGGTTTTTCAGTAAAATTATTTACTGCACAAGCCGTAATATTTTCCGTCTTTTTTACTTCCTCACCAACGTAAATATAACCATATCCGGTTTCTGGTCGTGATGGTTTTATCCCTATAGTAATTAAATTACCCGTTTCGCGAGCAAGAACACAAGCTTCTTTAATTACCTCTAAAAACTTTTCGCAATCTTTTATTATATGATCTATGGGCAGTGTAATCATAGTGGTGGCGGGGTCTTTATATCTGTGTTCAAGAATTACTGCCGCCAAACCGACACAAGCAGCCGTATCTTTACCCACCGGCTCAAGGATATAATTTAGATAATCCATCTCCGGAAGAGCATCTTTTATGCTATTAAAGAGGTCTTCCGTAGTAGAAATAAATATATCTGATAAATCAATGAGCGGTAAAACGCGATTAACGGTTTCTCTAATCATACTATTTCCACCGGTAATAGATAATAGCTGTTTAGGTGTGTCAAATCGGCTATGCGGCCAAAATCTTTGACCCCTGCCTCCCGCCATCAAGACGGCAACATTTTTCATTAATATTATCCTCCCTTTTAAAAAGAGTATATAGTAAAGAAAATACAGTCTCAGTAACTATAACAATTTACACTTGATATGATAACAAGCTTATTATTATATTAACGCGAACCTTGATATAAGAAAAAGTTTTTACTTTTAATTTTAAAGTCAATTTATTATATATTTATTTTTATGATATATCAAAAAAATATTTTGCTTTACTTGTTAATTATTAAAGGGTACAACCTTTTATACAAAACAAAAGTCAAAACACCGCTAATCATCCCTTTTAAAAGATTAAAAGGAACAATAGCAGGAATTAAGAGATTCACTACAATGTCTCTATTAACACCTAAATAGAGAGGGGTGATTATCAGATTAGCCGGGATCATTACCAAGGTCATAGCTAAAGTGCCCAGGATTAATCCTAAAATTGCCCCCTTCTTGTTATGATAAAATAAATAAAGTTGTGATGATACAAATACGAAAGTTCCGGTGGCTAAAAAATTCATCAAAGCACCATAAGGACCACCTTGCCCCGTAATAAAAGCAAATAGTAATGCAGTAATCAAAGCCATCAAAACACCTGTTTTTGACCCCAATTTAAAAGAACCTATCAAGAGGAATATACTCCCAGGATCATATAATAAAAATGGTGCTTGAGGCAAAATAGGAAAGTGAATAAAATACCCTGTAACTATTGACAAGGCTACTAATATAGAAATTCCGGTAATTTTTCTGCTGTCCATACCAATTCTCCTTCTTTAATTTTTTGTGGGAAACCATTATTTAATTAATAATATTCAGTTTCCCTATCATTTGAAAATATTTCCTAAAATAAAATATCCCCGAAAAAACTATATTTTCTCGGGGATATTTCTTATCTAAAATAAATTACTTCTCCTCCCTTCCAGACTATACTGTCGGCTCTGGCTTTTCACCAGATCTGATCGATACCCAGAAATTGATATCGAGCTCGTGGGCTTATTATCTCCTCTTGCTAATCTTTATTTTTAGTTAGGAAAATAATTTTACCACCGGTCGGGAATTGGTTATCTCTTGCGATAACCTTACCCTGCCCCGAAAAAGTTAAATTTCCGATATTCTATTTTTATTGACTATATCACTTTATTCGATTGTTTGCAATAACTAACTACACTAATTCACCAATTGGCCGATTCACCGATTGACCAATTAAGTACGGGTCGAATTTATTCGACCCAAAACGGGTTCGATGAATCGAATCCTTACATTTACATAGGCTTGCCACTAATTACTCATCACTTATCACAGTTTTTCTATAAGCTATCTGCAAGGTTTATTCAGTATATTTGATCTCATTTTGAACTTCTTCCCAGCTAAATCCCCTTAGATTAGCGTAATATTCCAATACTTTATTCAAATAATTATCGGGTAATTCTTGGTTATTGGCTAATCGTTCCTGCACGGCATAAGGTCCTTGGTTGTAGGCAATAACAGCAGTTTTTAAATCATTAAAATCTCTATTCAATATAGATAAATAATATACCCCTATTTTAATATTTTTAACGGGATCAAATAATGTTTTCTCTGCACCATCCCATTTTATATTAATATTTTCTGCCAATTCCGGAGCTATAAATCTTCTCACCTGACATAACCCATAGGCATAAGAATCAGAAACTGCAGTTGGTTCGTAATTGCTTTCTGTTTTTATGATAGAAGTTATTAATAAAGGATTGAAATTATATTTAATAGATTCTTCATAAATAGTTTTAGATATCTCGTATATAGATTTACTATCTAAAGTAGAATTATTTTGGGATATTTCGTTTACTGTTTTTGTAATATAATATTCCCTTTTTACTTCATTGGAAATCATCCCGGTCAATTCTTGTAATTGCATATAAATTTCAGTAAATTGATCTCTGCCTATTTTGGTCTGATTATATTTTTTAGTTTCATCGGTCAAATTTTCCACCATAGTCACTATTTTCTCATTTATACTAACAATCCTTTCGTTCTCCAGACTAATATTCTCCACATATTTTTCTATTTGTGTACTCAAGTTATTTATGGTAACTTGTAATGTAATAAATAAGATAATTAAAAAAAACATAAAAATAACCAGGGGTAAATGCAAGTTTTTATTGGTTTTTTCTCCTAATGAATTAACCATTTCCTTTTTTTCTCCTTTTTTCTTTTCATTCGACATAAATATCCCTCCTTAAGTTTTTTTTCGGGATAGTAATTTAATTTACTGTATTTTACACCCTTCGTTTATATCTTTATCCAGAGTTAATAAAACGACCTTATCTTTTTCCACCGCTGCTAAAAGCATACCTTGTGATTCTATTCCTCTAATTTTTACCGGCTGTAAATTAGCGACGATTACTATTTTTTTTCCTAATATTTCTTCGGCAGAGTAATGCTTTTTAATTCCGGCTACAATTGTTCGGATTTCTGTTCCTAAATTTATTTCTAATTTAAGCAGTTTATCTGCTCCTTCTACTTCTTCGGCTGAAGTAACTTTCCCTATCCTCAAATCAATTTTTTTAAATTCATCATAAGAAACAATCATGGGTTTATCATCTTGAAACTTTTTTTGCTCTTTATTTTTGATGTCAATCCTGGGAAAGATAATTTTACCCGGTTTAACTAAAGTTCCCGGTAATAATTTTCCCCAAGAGGCGTCTTCGTCAAATCTTATTTTCTCTAAACCGTTATTCAGTCCTAATTGCTCCCAAATTTCTTTTGCTTTTACCGGCATAAAGGGGTAAATCAAAATAGTAGATAAACGTATAGATTCAGCTAGATTAAATAAAATAGTTGATAATCTTTCCTTTTTAGAACTATCGCGCCCTAATATCCAGGGTTCTGTTTGATCAATATATTTATTCGTTCTTCTTATAAATTGCCAGATAGTTTCCAAGGCAGAGTTTAGTGATAAATTATTCATCTGAGTATAATATTTTTTTATAGTCTTTAAAGCAAAGGTTTCTAATTCTCCATCATATGCTTCTTGTTCTTTGCCTGGCTTAGGAATCTCTTTCTCAAAGTATTGGGTAATCATGGCTATAGTTCTGCTTACTAAATTTCCTAAATCGTTAGCTAAGTCATAATTTACTCTTTTTATCAATAAATCTTTAGAAAAATTACCGTCTTGTCCAAAGGAAACCTCTCTCATTAAAAAATATCTAAAGGCATCGGCGCCATATTCTTCGACCATTTTGTAGGGATCTACTACATTTCCCTTGGACTTTGACATTTTCTCTCCCTCTATGGTCCACCAGCCATGAGCAAAAACCATTCGAGGAAGTTCAACTCCGGCCGCCATTAACATAGTAAACCAAATAACGGTATGAAATCTTAATATATCTTTGCCCACAAGATGAACATCGGCCGGCCAATATTTCGCATATTTTTCCTTGTCTATTTGATATCCTGCTACCGTAAGATAATTTATTAATGCATCATACCAGACATAAATAACATGATTATTATCAAAAGGGACGTCTATCCCCCATTTCAGGCTTTTTTTCGTCCTGGTAATACTTTGATCTTTAAGACCACTTTTTACAAAACTGATAATTTCATTTCTTCTTGCTTTCGGTTTAATGCTTTGAGGGTTTTTTTCAAAATAGGATAGTATCCGGTCTTGATATTTTGACATTTTAAAGAAATAACTTTCTTCCTTTATCTTTTCTATCTTCTTTCCGCAAGAAGGACAGATTTCGTCGGTTAATTGGGTTTCAGTCCAGAATGTCTCGCAGGGCACGCAATACCAACCCTCATATTCCCCTTTGTAAATATCACCTTTTTCGTATAATTTCCTAAATATTTCTTGTACTACCTGGATATGTCTTGGTTCAGTTGTCCGAATAAAATCATCATATTCTATATTTAAACATGGCCAGAGATTTTTGAATTTTAATACTACCTTATCTGCCAGTTCCAAAGGGGTTAGATTCACCTTTTCTGCTGAACGGGCAATCTTTTGACCATGCTCATCAGTTCCGGTAGCAAAAAGGACGTCATACCCGGATAATTTTTTATACCTGGCCATCACATCTGCCGCTATGGTAGTGTAAGCATGCCCGATATGGGGAACATCATTAACATAATAGATAGGAGTAGTTATATAAAATGTTTTTTTCGATTTCTTACTTTCTTTCATGATAATTCACCTTTCTTTTTTCGTATATAGTAGTTCAATATAGCATCGAGTATCAAGATAAATTAAAGTAGTCTTTTATTTCTAATAACCTTTTATAGATCAGATTTTTGGGAATATTTAATTCTTCCTGAGTAATTTTAATAATATCTTTATTTGAATAACCCTGCTTTTTTAGCTTTTTTAAATATTCTTCTGTAATACCTGCATCTTTTAAAATATCTTCTGTATCGTTTCCCTTTCCTCTGGTTTTCCCCTCGACAATCAGGGTAATTTCACCTTTTACCTCTTTTTCATTAATTTCCTTTAGAACCCGCTTTAGATTACCTCTCATTATCTCTTCGTACTTCTTGGTTAACTCGCGAGCTAAGGCTATTTTTCTATCTCCCAAAATATCTAACATATCTTTTAGGGCTCTTTTTAATCGGTGAGGGGTTTCATAAAAAATAATGGTTCGATCTTCATCTTCTAATTCCTTAAAAACTCTCTTCCTTTCTTTAATTTTACGAGGTAAAAACCCTTCAAAAATAAATTTGTCAGTAGACAATCCTGATACAACCAGAGCAGTAATTAGGGCTGAAACACCTGGTACAGGAATTACTTTTATATCATTATTTAAAGCGAAATTGATCAATACATATCCTGGATCGGAAATTCCCGGCATACCCGCATCGGAAACCAAGGCTATATCCTGACCATTTTTTAACATTTCTACTAAATAAGGAGCTTTTTTAAATTTATTATACTCATAATAGCTGGTAACTTTGGTCTTTATTTGGTAATGATTTAATAATTTTCTAGTATGCCTGGTATCTTCAGCAGCAATTAATTTTACCTCTTTTAAAATCCTGATAGCCCGGAAAGTAATATCTTCTAAATTCCCGATAGGAGTTCCGCAGATATATAGAATTCCTTTTACTTTACTTTTATTCAAAGCCCTTATTTATCTCCACTTTTTTGTTTAATATTGAAATATGGGATTCTCAATGGTTAATTCCTCTTTTCCCCCTTTTGTGCCCTCCAATAAGACAAGATTTGCATTTTCTCCTTGCCGAGCATGAATAAATTTTACCACCTTTGGTTCAATATCGTATTTTTTTAAAGTGGTGATTAAT
>DSEL01000228.1 GCA_011056645.1 Candidatus Atribacteria bacterium | reverse complement strand
GAATATATATTAAGGAATATTGCTCATTTATCCAGTTATCAGGATGAGGAAGCAAAAGTTATGAAAGAGTTAGTAAAGGGAGTCTAAATTTATAAAAAATATTTATTATTATTCTAATAGGAGAATTTTATGGATGTAATCGTTGCCGGCCATATTTGTTTAGACATAATTCCGGGCTGGAAAACTGGGAGCATAAAAAAGATTGTTCCGGGACATATTATAGAAATGTCGGGGTTAAAATTATCCACTGGGGGAGCTGTTGCAAATACGGGATTAACTCTTAACAAATTAGGCGTTAGTACGACTTTACTGGGAAAAATTGGATCAGATACCTTGGGAGAAATTATTTTGGAGATTTTACAGAAAGAAAACAAAACTATGGTGAAAAACATGATTATTAGCAAGGATGAGGTTTCTTCGTATACTATTGTTTTAAATCCACCGAATAGCGATCGGGTCTTTTTACATTATCCCGGACCAAATCATACTTTTAAGGCGAAGGATATTCCTTATGAAAAAATAAAAAATGGTCGCTTATTCCATTTTGGTTATCCTCCTTTAATGCAGAAATTTTATGAAGATGAGGGAAAAGAGCTGGTAAAAATCTTTAAAAGAATTAAAAAGATGAACATGATTACCAGTTTGGATATGGCAATGCCGGATCCAGAATCTCCTGCCGGGAAAATAGATTGGAATAAATTTTTTCAAAATGTTTTGCCTTGGACAGATATGGTTATGCCCAGTATTGATGAACTGCTATATATGCTTAATCCCAAGAAATTTTACAATATTTCTGAAAAGAAAGAAAGAATTAATCTTTCATTATTAGATAAATTAGCTGGGCAATTAATTAACTACGGTGCAAAGCTAGTATCCATAAAGTTAGGAGACCAGGGTCTATATTTGAGAACAAATCAGATAGAAAAAAGTAGTTTATTAAGTATAGTTAATCCTAAACAGTGGAATTATCGTCAGCTTTTGTCACCTTGTTTTGCCACAGAGGTTAAAGGTACTACCGGAACCGGGGATGCGACTATTGCGGGATTTTTAGCTCACCTTATTAATGGGGAAGGGCCAGAAAAGTGTATTACTTTTGCTACCGCCGTAGGTGCTTATTGTGTAGAAGCGGTTGATGCAACCGGAGGGATTCGACCTATGCCTGAAATTGTAAAGAGAGTCGTCTCGGGATGGGAACGACTTTCACTTTCTATGCCAACAGAAAACTGGAAATATGATAATAGTTATAGGATATGGAAGGGTCCCCAAGATCATATTTTGTAATTATTTTAGATGTTAAAAAATGATTGAGAATAAGGAAGGAATAAAAATGAAAGAAGCTGAAAAAGAAAAAATAAAGGAAAAAGCTCTGAAATATTTTAAAGAAGCCGGCATTATTCTTTCTATGCCGGAGAAGGAAAATATGGAAATTACCGATCTTGGTTTAGGTGATTTTAAAAGAACCGGGATTGTTTTAGTAGTGTATGTCAATAACTCGAGGTATTGTGCGAAAGAGATGGTTTTATTTCCTCATCAGACCTGTCCCGAGCATCGCCATCCTGATCATCATGGTAAGCAAGGGAAAATGGAAACCTTTCGTTGTAGATATGGCAAAATATATCTCAATGTTGAAGGGGAGAAAACTGTGAATCCGAAGGCTCGTCCTCCTGCCGAAAATGAGCAATACTATTCCGTATACCATGAAATTATTTTACTGCCCGGGGATCAATACACTATTGATAAAAACACTCTCCATTGGTTTCAAGCCGGGGAGGAAGGTGCGGTTGTGTCTGAATTTTCTTCTGAAAGTGATGACCTAAGCGATATTTTTACGGATCACCGTATCAAAAGAAGTTCGAATAATTGACTTTTACTATTTTTAAGATTTTGGAGTTTGTGATAAGAAGATATTTTATAACCGGACCAAAAACATTATCGAGTAAGCAAATTAGAACAATTTCCGAATATATTTCTGTAGGTTTTTTATAATTGTCGGATCGAATAAGTTAAATTTAGCTGATAAAAAAATTTAAAAATATCATTGACAAACCAGGGTAATTAAAATAAAATATTTAGTAAGTATAGTTTACTAACTAAAACAAGGAGTAGTTATGTTAGTTCTGAAACCGGAAGATACACGAATAAAAAACACCATTACATTGCTTCATCTTCTGTTGAGAGAGGATGGTATCTCGCGGGTAGAATTATCCCGGATAACCGGCTTAACCAAAACTACGGTTTCTGCTATCATTAAAGGATTTAAAGATTCTTCTATTGTTGAAGAGTCAAATCAAATTTTTACCGGAAATATCGGAAAATCTCCCATTCCTCTCCATATCAGGGCGGAGGCTGTTTATTCCATCGGGATACATCTTAGCAGACAAAGAGTGGAAGCATTATTGATGGATGCTCAAATGAATATTATTACTTCCCATATCGGAGAAGATTATACCAGGTTTGGACCGGAAGGAATCATTGATAGCTTATTCATTAGCATTAATAAAACAATGGAATACGCGAAAAAAAAAGAGATCAACATTGGAGCAATTGGGATTGGAGTACCTGGACCTTTGGATGCCCAAAGTGGTTTAGTAAAACAACCACCAAAACTTAAAGGTTGGAAAGATGTTCCTTTAGGAAGTATAGTACAAAAGGAATACGGAATACCAGTCTGGATAGAAAATGATGCTAACGTATGTGCTTTAGCAGAGAAGTGGCTGGGAAGTGGAAGGAAGATACATAATTTTATCTATATACTCATCAATGAAGGCATAGGAGCCGGAGTTATCATTAAGGATGAACTTTACCAGGGAACTTATGATTTCGTGGGAGAAATCGGGCATTTTTTGTGCTATGAGGGAGAACAATTTCAGTTTCTAGAAGATATTGCCGGAGTAGATGTCTTGCTATATATGGCTAATTCTCAGGGTTTGTCGGTAAAAAGTTTGGAAAATATGACTGAATTACTTCAAGAAGATAATCAGATTGCACATTCAATTGTGGAAAAAATAGCCACCTGGATAGGCTCTGCAATTGTGAATGCTATTCATATGATCGGTCCGCAGACCGTATTTATTGGAGGAAAAATGGTTGTTTTGGGGGAACCTCTAATTAAACCGATTAGAAAAATTGTATCTCAATATTTATTTGGAGAACAAACAGTGAATATTAAATTTTCCAGTATATCACATAATGCGGTACCAAGTGGAGCGGGAATTTACGCTACTGTTCGTTGGTTGGAAAAAAAGAGTTCAGAAATTTAAGAAAAGTGTAAGATCCACAAAACTAAGAGTTTAAAAGCATTTCTTATATCCGGATAAAGCAAGAAGAAGTTGGTCGAACTATCTCAGCATCGAGTGAAGAAGACAAAACTCAAGGAGGTGAAATTAAAAGAGAAAAAAATAGTTAATAATTTACTATCTTGTTTTTAAAGTTAATTAAAGAAAGTAAGTTTATTATTAATTAAGGAGTGAAAAAAAATGAAAAAGTTTATTGTTAGTATATTGTTAGTTTGTTTAGTGTTATCTGTTGTATCTATGACCGGTGTAGCTGCCCTGAAATTCGCCTTTATGCCTGGTATTGCTGATCCTTTCTATTTTACTATGGAAAAAGGAGCCAAAGCAAAAGCAGCAGAATTAGGAGTAGAATTAATTGTAGGAGAATACCCTAAAGCATGGGGACCTGAATATCAAGTACCGATTTTGAAAGCTTTGGCTGCCAGAGGCGATATTGATTTACTCTTTACTGCTCCAACTTCCACAGAAGCCTTAATCCCCGTTTTAAAGGAAATTCATGATAGTGGAATTCCGATTATTACCGTCGATACTTATCTTGGAGATGGAGATTATACTAAACCAAGTAATTATAATTTCCCTCTTTCTTATATAGGGACAGATAATTTCTTGGGAGGCCAGGTAGTTGCCGGACAATTGGCGCTCATGTTAGGGGGTAAAGGGAAAGTATTTTTGGAAAATACTAACCCTGATACATCGAGTGTAATCAATAGAGAATTGGGTTTCCGGGCAGGGATAAAGATATTCCCTGATATAGAGTTAGTCGGAGTGGAATATTGCCTTGATGTACAGGAAACAGCGGTCGCCCAGGTTAGTGCAGCTTTGCAGAAAAATCCGGATTTAGGCGGAGTATTTGGAGTAAATGTATTCAGTGCACAAGGTGCATATCAAGCTGTGGTAAATGCTGGTTTGGAAGGAGCGGTTAAAATTGCCACATGGGATGCAACGGAAATCTTGATTGAAGCTTTAAAAAGAAAAGAATTAGATTTGATTTTGGCTCAAATGCCCGGAGAAATGGGATCTTTGTGTGTAGAATGGGGTTTCAAACATCTTACTGAAGGAGCAGAAATCCCCAAGAAAGTCATTCCAGGTTTCTTTGTTTTCACCCAGGAAAATGTCAATGACCCCGATGCACAAAAATATATTTACAAGTAAAATATTATTAAAATATAGATATATTATAGGGTAAAATTTAATGACAGGGAGGATTATTTTACTCCCTGTCATTAAATTTAATATCTCTATCCTAATTAAAAAGGTATGATTATGGCTGAATTGAATCGTGACTCTTTATTAAATTTAGATAAAATTAGTCAAAGCAAAGCACTAGGTTTTTTCGGTAAAAATTGGTCATTTCTTTTTCTGGTAATGATGTTGATATTATTTAGCTTCCTGGGAGAAAATTTTCTCAACCTGAATAACTTTAATAACATTCTTCTTGGAATAAGTTCTCTGCTGCTATTGGCTATCGGAGAGACCTTTGTGGTTATCAGTGGAGGTATTGACCTTTCAATTGGTTTTGTTATGGGCTTTGTATGTGTAAGTTCAGCAATTATTATGAGAGATTTGAACGTAGCAGGATATTCCCCGTTTATTTCTATTATAGCGGGTTCATTTGCCGGGCTTTTATTGGGAATAATTCCGGGAATTATCAATGGATATTTGGTAGCTAAATTAAGAGTACCGCCCTTTATTGCCACTCTGGGGATGTGGGGAATTAGTAACGGATTAGCCTGGAGGCTTTGCGATGGTTTTCCCATTGGTTTCTTACCTTTACAAGTAAGAGGCATTGGCAATGCGTACATCGCTTATTTTTCCCCCCATAAAAATTTTTCCTTTTTTATAAAACCCGAGCTAACCGAAAGGGCGGATATATTAAAATTACTGAAAATTATTCCCTTACCAATCTTATTAATTACCTTTATAATGATTATTTTTGCATTTATTCTATCCCGAACTAAATTTGGGCAACATACTTACGTGATTGGTGGAAAATTAGATGCCGCTATAAGAGCAGGGATAAATGTCCCCTTACATTTGATCAAGATTTATACCATATCTTCATTTTTTGCAGCAACCGCCGGTGTATTGCTCGTTTTTAAGCTAAATATGGGTGTTCATACTCAATATACTTCTAGCTATGAGCTTTTTGCTATCGCAGCAGTAGTAATAGGTGGGGCAAGTCTTACCGGTGGCAAAGGAACGATTTGGGGTACGGTTGTTGGTGTATTATTGATCGGCACTTTAAATAATGGTTTGATGATGATGGGATTACCCATTTTTTATCGATATATTGCCACCGGGTGTATTTTAATTATCGCTGTTTTAATTGATCAATTCTTTCCGGAGTTGGTGTATAGAGAATGATAAATTTTGATGAACCCAAAAAAATAGGGATTGGCATTCTAAGAAAGTGGATTTATATATTTTTGGTGGGTGAAGTAGTTTTTTTTAGTATAGTGGGAACCAATTATTTTAGTTTAAAAAATATACAAGATATTCTACTATCTTCCACAACGGTTCTTCTGTTAGCTACCGGAGAAACTTTTGTTATTATTACTGGCGGCATTGATTTATCGGTTGGTTTTATGGTTGGATTCAGCTCGGTAGTATGCGCGAAAATAATGGTGAATTTAGAGGCAGTAGGATTTAGCCAACTTTTAGCCATAACCATAGGTATATTAGCTGCTCTTTTATTGGGATTAGTTCCGGGATTTATCAATGGTTTTTTGGTAGCAAAATTAAAAGTGCCTTCCTTTATTGCAACTTTTGGAATGTATGGAATTGCTTACGGATTTGCCGAAATTATCTGTAAGAATGTACCTATTCATAATTTGCCTACCTCTTTAGGTTCACTGGGACATGGCTACTTATTTTACTGGTTACCTGGGAAAATATTTACCTTTCTAAGCAAACCGGAAAGCATTAGTCGGGAAGAATTAAAAAATTTAATATCAATTATTCCTAATGTTACATTAATTACTTTTATTTTTATTGCTATTTTTGCTTTTATATTGGCCAAGACTAAATTTGGTCAGCACACTTATGCTATTGGTGGAAATATAAATGCAGCAGAGAGAGCAGGAGTGAATGTAAAAATTCACTTGATTAAAGTATATATGATATCTTCGTTTTTTGCCTCTCTTGCTGGAGTTATGTATGTATTACAATTTATTACCGGCCGAGCCCCAGCTGGTAGTGCTCGTTTAATAGATGCGGTAGTGGCAGTGGTGATCGGTGGGGCTAGCTTGAGTGGAGGTAGGGGAACAGTAATAGGCACGATTTTCGGTGCTATAATTATCGGTGCCTTGGAAATTGGTTTAGTTAATTTAAGTGTTCCTACTTATAATTTGCATATCGCCGTTGGATGTATACTTATTTTTGCGGTATTAATCGACCAATTTTCTCCAGAATTAATTCAAAAAGAAGGAGAGATTTAACAAGGAGGTCATAATGGAACCTTTATTGGAAGTACAAAATATTACCAAACGGTTTGGTGGTTTAACTGCGGTAGATGATGTCAGTATGCAAATTTACCCAGGAGAAGTAGTAGGTATTTTGGGCGATAACGGAGCAGGAAAGTCTACCTTGATTAAAGTAATTTCTGGAGTGCATCATGCCGAAGCAGGTCAGATATTTTTTGAGAGCCGAAGAATAAGAATTAGCAATACCATGGAAGCATTAAAAATCGGGATAGAAACTATTTATCAAGATTTGGCTTTAGCCGAAAATATGAATGTCTATTCTAATATCTTTTTAGGCCGAGAAAAGTTAAGGAAATTTTTAGGTCTGGTAGATGTACTGGATCATGAATATATGCACGACGAATCTAAAAAAGTATTAAATCGATTAGAAATCGAGATTCCCTCTTTGAAGAATAAGATAAGGAATCTTTCCGGAGGGCAAAGACAGGCAGTGGCCATATCGCGCTCTATTTACTGGAATGCTAAATTATTAATTATGGATGAACCTACCGCCGCTTTGGGGGTGGCTGAGCAGAAAAAAGTCTTAAATCTGGTGAAAACTTTAAGTTCTCAAGGAGTATCTATTATTATTATCAGTCATCAGCTTCATGATGTATTTTCTGTTGCTACCAGGTTGATAATTATGCGTAGAGCTAAAAAAGTAGCAGAAAGGATCACAAAAAAAACCAATGCCGATGAAGTTGTTGGTTTAATTGTAGGTTCCTTGCCCGGGGACTAGGTGAAAGATCCCCTCAAATCCACTTTTTTGTCTTTTCTTTGACTTTTATTTCTGCTTACTATATACTCAAAACTATATTTTTATTATAGACCAGCACAGAAAATATATTAATTTTATTTTACAAGGAGAATATCAGATTTGTAATTATATTGATTGAGGTAATCAGCAAGCAATATTTAGGAGGAAGAAATGAAAGAAAGAGTAGAAGCGGCTTTAGAGAAGATAAGACCATCTCTTCAGGCAGATGGCGGCGATGTTGAATTGATAGAAATAACCACAGAGGGTGTAGTGAAAGTAAAATTAACCGGTGCTTGCAGTGGGTGTCCAATGAGACAAATGACCTTACAGATGGGGATTGGTAGAGCATTAAAAGAAAAAGTTCCCGAAGTAAAAGAAGTTGTGGCTGTATAAATAAAATCTCTAGGAAACCATGCATCTTTCGCCTTGTTTTAAAGTTCCAAATTTTTTTAAATAATGAAGAATATTTCGAAATAGCATAATGAAAGCTGTATAAAGATTATTACGGATTATTTATAATAGCGAAAATTTAATAATCCCCTAAAAATGGTTTTGAAATATTGATTTTAATTCTAAATAAATGTATTATTTTATTAAAGCATCAAGTTTATTATTTTAATAGCAGAATTGCCAAAGAATCAAGAGCCAAAATGTGTTTTAACTTTCAGAAGAAAAATTCGTTACAAAATATTTTTTAACACAATGATAAGAAGCTAATTACTTGTTTATAAAAATTTGTCTTATAAAAGACGGTGCAAGAAAAAATTTTAAGAATATTTCTTGTCCCCCCCCTTTTTGTATAAATGCTCGTTGTGCTAAATAATCAAAATAGAAACAAGAATTATTTTTGGCAAGCCTGTAAGGCATAAGTGAAGAGTCAAATATTTAGATATCAATATTAAGGGGTGATGCCATGGTTAAAATATTACAAACATGATTCTATATTAAAAAAAGGGGGAGGTGTAAAAAAAATATCCTATTGTTCTATTGTAATTTGATTTAAACCTATAGTTATGTAAATCAATTACTTATAAATAAGATAAAAATAACAAAAGGAGTAAAAAATGAAAAAGTTAACCTGCATTATTGTTTTACTTTTAATTTTTGGATTACTTACGACCATTCTTACCACTGGAATTGCTGCGGAAAAAGATAGTATAAATGTTGCAGTGGGTTCACCCCCACAAACCATGAATCCTCATGGATCAGATTCCGATGCTAACCTTGGGGTGATGGCTAATATATTTGAAGGCCTTCTCTACAGAGATGTTGAAGGGAAACTTATCCCCGGATTAGCTACTTCGTGGAAGAGATTAGATGAATTAACCTGGCGATTTACCTTAAGACAGGGAGTAAAGTTTCATAACGGTAATGATTTTACCTGGGAGGATGTTCAATATACCTATAATAGGTTAAAAGAACCCTATCCAGTATCTGAATTCTTAGCCTTTGGAGGGGTAATAAAATCGGTAGAAACAGTTAATGGTGATCCATGGACTATAGATATAAAGACAACAACATCGGTTCCTTACTTTGCAGACAACCTCCATCAGGTATTTATTATGGACAAGGAATCTACTGAGTCCCGTTCTATTGGAGAGATAGGACAGAATCCGATAGGAACTGGTCCCTATAAATTTGTTGAATGGATAAAGGGATCCTACCTTAAATTAACTGCCAACGAAAATTACTGGGGTGGAGCTCCATTGATTAAGAATGCTGAAATTACTCCGATTACCGAACCATCTACCCGTTTGGCTGCTATTGTAACCGGTCAAGTGGATATTTTACAAGATGTTCCTGTTGAACTTTTTGAAACCGCGGCGAGCAATGCTAATATCGAATTAATAACTATTCCAGCAAGAAGAGCCATATATTTAGGGCTTAGAAATGAACCGGGCTTTCCGGCTAGTGATATTAGAGTACGAAGAGCAATGTATCTGGCCATTGATGAAGATGAGATCATTGAAAAGGTCATGTTTGGACATGCATTTCCAGCTGCTCAGATACCAGATCCACCAACTGTTGGTTATGATGCTTCACTTCAACATCCCGCTTATGATCCTGAAAGAGCAAAATTATTGCTTGCTGAGGCAGGATATGCAGATGGTTTCAAGATAAAACTTACTGGACCTAATGATAGATATGTACGGGATGCACAGATATGCGAAGCTGTAGCAAAACAACTTTCTAAAGTGGGAATTGAAGTAGAACTGGATACCAAACCAAAAGCTATATTTTTCCCGGAAGTAGACGAACATATATTAGATTTCTATCTGATAGGGTGGTTTGATGGAACTTACGATTTTGGTCGTTCTTTTACCAAACTAGTACATAGTGTTGATGTTGAAAAAGGTTACGGCGGTTTGAATGGTTCTAGCTATAGTGATGCGACCTTAGATCAACTTCTGGAAGAAACTGAGATGATAGTCGATCCTGCAGTAAGGGCTGATAAGTTAAGACTATTGAACAGAGTTGCAATGGAAGAAAAGACAGCCGTTATTCCTCTTCACTATCAAGAAGATTCGTACGCTATTTACAAAGGGCGAGGCATAGAGTTTACACCTCGAGCAGATACCTGGATACTTTTTAAAGAAATGTCACTTAAGTAATAGAAAGGAAAATAATGGTTGAGGCAGATAAATCTAAATCAATTTAACTAACTTTAGCCTCAACCATTTTTTATCTTATTATGGCAAAATGTATTTTTACCAGATTAACGCAAGGAGTTATAGTCCTTCTGGCTGTTTCGCTTGTGTGCTTTATGATCTTCCAATTTTTTGGAGACCCTGTGCTGACCTTGGCAGGACGATATGCCACACAAGCACAACAAGAGGAAGTTAGAACTAAAATGGGTTTGGACAAACCTTTTTATATTCAATATTTTGTTTTTTTGAAAAATGCTCTACATGGTGATTTCGGATTATCTTATGTTGCTCAAACTCCTGTCCTTGGACTTATCCTGGAAAGGTTGCCAGCAAGCATTGAACTGGCCATGAGTGCCATGCTTATAGCTCTTCTATTCGGAATTTGTCTCGGGGTATTGGTATCATTAAATCCACGATATTTTATCAATCGAATAATTATGGCCGGATCACTTTTGGGAATTTCACTTCCTACCTTTTTAATTGGAATATTACTTATCATGATTTTTGCAGTTACCCTGAGATTCTTGCCTACCTTTGGACGGGGTGAAGTAATAAAAATAGCAGGAAGTTGGAGAACGGGCTTTTTTACCATAGGGGGGATTCGACATTTAATTCTCCCAGCCATTACCTTAGGTCTGTATCAACTTGCGGTACTTCTCCGCTTAACCAGAGGAGGGATGTTAGAGGTATTAAGGGAAGATTATATAAGAACAGCTTGGGCAAAGGGTTTAACCGCAAACATGGTAATATTTAAACACGCTCTGAGAAATGCGCTGATACCGGTAATAACCATGGCTGGTCTGCAATTTGGGGAATTAATAGCCTTTTCAATAGTAACAGAGAGTATATTCCAATGGCCGGGGGCAGGAAATTTATTACTAACAGCAGTATACGAAACAGATCATCCGGTTATAGTAGCCTACGTAATGATTACTTCTATTCTTATTCTCTTTGTCAACCTTGTTGTGGACATTCTCTATGCCTATATTAATCCTAAAATAAGATATGAATAGGAAATGGTTATGATTACAGTGTTTAAATCAAAAAGATTTTATCATTTTATTAAAGACGTATCAGCAGTAACAGGTTCTTTAATTCTTGTCATTATGTTAATTGCGGCTATTTTTGCTCCTATAATTGCTCCACAAGATCCTTATGATATGAAAGGTCTTTATTTAGAGGATTCTCTAAAACCGCCTATTTGGATGGAAGGCGGAAAAGCTCCCTTTCTTTTAGGCACCGATGATCAAGGAAGAGATATATTGAGTACCATACTTTATGGTTGCCGAACATCATTTGCTGTTGGTTTTAGCGTGGTTATTATCGCCGGAATAATAGGTATGACCGTTGGTCTTTTGGCAGGATTTTATAGAGGTCTATTGGAAGCTGTAACCATGCGATTAGCAGATGCTATATTTTCATTTTCTACAACGCTGATAGCTATGTTATTTTTAGGCGTTCTAAAAAATCATGGTATCGGTACAGTTATCTTGGCGATAATTATCACTGATTGGGTAAGATATGCAAGAACCATGAGAGGATCGGTTCTTGGTGTAAAAGAAGAAGACTATATTAGCGCTGCCAGGGCTGTGGGAGCTAGTGATTTTAGGATAATGTTCAAGTATATTCTTCTTAATGCTATACCGCCTATATTAATCATTGCAGCTGTCGATTTTGGAGCAGCGGTTATGCTGGAGGCTACATTAAGTTTTCTTGGTGTAGGAGTTCCGATAAATAAACCATCTCTTGGTATGATGATATCTACAGGGAAAAATTATATCTATGCCGGTAAGTGGTGGCTCGTTGTTTTTCCTGGAGCAGCATTGGTATTGATAGTATTTGGTATTAATTTATTGGCAGATTGGTTAAGGGAAGAAATTAATCCCAAAATTATGAAAAGCGAAGTGAGCAAATAATGGTTAGAATTTATTCCTTTTTGATTAGAAAAGTGTAAAATATTTTTTGTGAGAAAACAAAAAATATATGGAGAGTGAAATGAGTTTTATATTAATAAATAGAGGAGAGATATATTCACCTGAATATAATGGAAATAAAGACCTACTTGTAGCAAATGACAAAATATTTTTAATTGACCGAAAAATTTCAGAGTCAACTGTTAAGTTATTGGACAAAAATATAAAAATAATCGATGCTTCAAAATGTATCATTATTCCTGGTTTTATAGATCAACATGTCCATATTAATGGCGCTGGAGGGGAGGGTGGTCCGCAATATCGTACACCACCCATTCAATTAAGTGAACTGATTAAAACAGGTATAACTTCGGTAATAGGATTATTGGGCACGGATGGTTTTGCGAGATCATTGAATGCTCTTTTAATGAAAGCGAGAGGATTGGAAAATGAAGGTATAAGTACCTGGATATATAGTGGGGCTTATCAATACCCCTCGCCCACAATTACCGGAGAGATATTGTCTGATATAATCTTGATAGATAAAATAATCGGTGTGAAAATTGCCTTATCGGACCATAGATCTTCTCATCCTACCCTGGAAGAATTAAAAAAGGTGGCATCTGAGACAAGAGTTGGAGGGATGTTAGCAGGAAAAGTAGGTATTGTGCATATTCATATGGGAAGCGAAAAGATGGGGTTAAATCCATTATTTGAGATCGCAGAAAATACAGAAATCCCGATAGAGCAATTCGCGCCAACCCATTTAAATAGAAATGAAGATTTATTTAAAAGTGCCGTAGAGTTTGGCAAAATAGGCGGGTATATAGATTTAACTACCGTAGATTCGGTAGAGTATAAATCAAGCAAAACAATAAAAGCAAGCAAAGCCGTTAAAAGATTGTCTGAAAATGGAATTTCTATCGAAAGAATTACTATGAGTACTGATGGAAACGGAAGTATGCCCAAGTGGAATGAAAAGAAGGAATTGACTGATATGGCTGTCGCTTCAGTTTCTTGTTTATATAAAGAATTTATAGATATAATAAAAAAAGAAAAGATGTCTGTATCAGATGCAGTAAGGGTAACTTCTACAAATATTGCTAAACACCTAAAACTAGAGCAAAAAGGAGAAATAAAAGAAGGCAAAGATGCAGATATTGTGATATTGGATAAAGACACACTTCAGATAAAATCTGTTGTTGCCAAAGGTAAAATAATGATGAAAAATGGAAATATCATACAATTTGGAACATTTGAAAATAACTAAAATAGAAAAACAAAAAAATCATTTTTTAAATAAAATAAAGAGTAAATTGTAAAAAAAATTATATCCCTCCCTGATCCCTTATTCTGACCACTCCTCCTCTGGAACCAAAGAACCAAATCCGCAATTCTTTGATATCCTCGTGGAAGTAAATATTTTATTTAATTGTAAAATAGGATAATTTTCAGTTATAATAAAATAAATCATAAAGGAAATTATCATAAGCAGAGATTCATTATTTTTCTATAATATAAAACCATACTATCGAGAGCAAAGTTAAGGAAGGAAAAGAAAAGATAAAGAAGTATGCACTCACAGATAAATGATTAATTGCCTTTCAATTAGTAGTTTTGCTTAATAAACCTGAAATAAGGAAGGATGTTAATTTATAAAAATTTTTTAGGATGGTAATAAATGAATAACTCCTTGGTTAACGAATTATATAATAAAATATCCAAAAAGATTTTGCATGCCCAAATATTAGATGACATTTCTTTAGATAAAGAGCTAGTTCGAGAATATATTGAAGATCCTCTATTTCTAAAACAATTATCATCTATGGTAAAAAAGAAAGATTATAGCTGTCAGGCAGTATATCTTTTAACTCAGCCTATCTTTAGAGATATAGATAAAAAACATCAATCATCTCATTATCTGTACCGGGTATTTCAATTTGCCCTCTCTAAATCTTTCCCTGATACAGTAGATTTGTCTCTTAAAGATATTTCCGATAATTGCCGAAATACTTTCTTGCTGTACCTGGAATTTTTGAGAGTCATTTCGAAGTTCCAAAAGTCTTGTAGCGATCTTACTTTTCAAGGAAAATATTCCTTAGATTTTTTAACTTCCGAAGAAAAAACTAAGTTGGAGAATCCTGCTGAATATAAAAGATTTCTAAAAGCATTTAATAACGAATATATCTATGAAATGATGAAATTAAGCCAGGAAGTTCTAAAATTTAATACTCTTGATCATATATGCGGGGTTAACTGGATTGCCTTATTTATCGGCAGACAATTATATAATTTAGGTCTCCCGGTGGATTTAGGGAGGATTTCTGGGGCAGCGGTAGGACATGATATTGGAAAGTATGGATGCAAGAATGTCGAGGTAGAAAGGACTCCTTATTTACACTATTACTATACTGATATGTGGTTTGAAAAACATAATATTCCTTATATCGGACACATTGCAGTTAATCATTCTGTTTGGGATTTGGAATTAGAAAATCTACCTTTGGAATCGCTCATTTTAATTTATGCTGATTTTCGGGTAAAAAACGCGAATAACGGTCAAAAAGAAGAGATGAAAATCTATAATCTAAAAGATTCTTTTCAGGTAATTTTAGAGAAACTGGATAATGTCGATGAGGAAAAAAGAAAAAGATATTGCCGGGTATATGATAAATTAAAAGACTTTGAAGATTATATGATAAATTTAGGGGTAAGCGTAGAGGTAGAAGGTAGAGAGATAACTTCATCCAAGCAAGATAGAAAATTGTATTATCCGCTCATGCATGGCCAGGAAATTATCCAAAATATCAAATTTCTTTCTATAGAACATAATATAGATTTAATGCACGAACTTCGAGATGAAACTTCTCTTAATTCACTTTTAGAATTAGCTCGAAGTGAAAAAGATTGGAATAATCTCCAGGAATATTTACAGATATTTAATGAATATTCCACCTACTTGACTCAAAAACAAAAAATGATTACCCTCAGATTTTGCTACGAACAATTAACTCATCCGGAAGATGAAATAAGAAGAAGAAGTGCAAAACTTATAGGCTTGTTGATTGCCACCTTTGACGAAGATTACCGCAAAGAGATTCCTCGGGATGTTTCACTAAAGCCTCCAGCCATTACCAGTGTTAATTTACTGGAAAGATATTTAAAATATTTTTTAAAACCAGACCATAAAAAGACTGCGCTTCATCAATCTCGAATTATTAATTGCACCGAAGATATGATTTCCTCTCTTTTTTCTAACTACCGTAATAATTATCAGGTAAGCAATTATAGAAAAAGTGTTTTAAAACACTATAAAAAAGACCAATATGCCGATGAAGAAAGACAGCTCTGTTTAATAAAAACCGCTAAATATATATCCACCTGCTCAGACGAAAAATTAATGAAAGCTTTATTTGATTATATTATAAAAATGTTAAAGAAAGAAAATCACAATCTTAGACTAACCGCTTTGGAAGTTGTACACGATTTAATAACTAAAGCTGATAAAAAATTAAAATTTATAAATAAATTAAAAAGAATATTTGTGAATAACATTAATGCCTCGGAGCTTCCCGCTGAAAATTATCTGAATATGAAAATTGCCGAATTGTTGAAACTGGATGAAGATATGGTAAAAAGATATACCGAATTTTACCAAAGAGATTTAGCAAAGATACAACATATATTTCTCAGTAATCTTAAAACTTCAACCAGCGGTATAATTAAAAAAATCCAAATAGAGCTGTTATTTGAATATACCTTAAAAAGCCAACAAGAAGAAATCTATACCGCTTTACATTTTTGCAATATTTTAAAAGTCAGCGGTATAGAAGATATTAGAAATTTAGCTGGTAAAGCTCTGGTAAATTTAATGCCTTCCTTATCTTTTCAACAGAGAAACGATATAGCCATTGAATTATTACGGGCTTTAGAAATGGAAGATTATCAATTTACCAAGTATATTCCCTACTATCTGGGTCAACTTATACTCTATCTTACACCGAACGAGCTTGAGGAACTTGTGGATGATCTAATTGATAAAATCAAACAATCAGATCCTAAATTAAGCTCACTAATGCTTAGGACTGTGGGTATCGCTATTGCTAATTATCCCAAGTACCGAGAAAGATTTTCAGAAGAAGAAAAATTATTCGAAAACAGGCTTAGCAAGATGGTAGGGATCCTTTTAAATGGTTTTGTACACTATAATTTAAAAGTTAAACAGGCTGCTTTTAGGGTTATAGGTAAGGAAATATTTGGCTCAAAACATATTAGCTTAGAAGAAAAAAATCATATATTTCAGCTTATTGCCAAAAAAATACTTACTCTATTAACTCCCGTAACCAAAGAAGGTCTGATGTTCTTAATTAATTGTACCGGACTCAATTATATGTATAAATTTATATCTGATTATAATTTTTTTAAAGGTAACATAAAACTTGAAGTTCTGGGAAAAATAGCTTTCTTCCCCGGAGCTTTTGATCCCTTTTCTTTAAGTCACAAGGAGATTGTTAAAGCTATAGAAGCGCTTGGATTTGAAATATTTTTAGCAGTTGATGAATTTTCCTGGTCTAAAAGGACTCAGCCGCACCTTTTTAGAAAGAAGATTATCAATATTTCCATTGCCGATGAACTTAATGTCTATTTATATCCTGAAGATTTACCGGTTAATATTGCTAATCCGGAAGATTTAAAGGCTTTACGTGAAAATTTCCCCTTTTCCGAGGTTTACTTTATGGTGGGCAGTGATGTTATATTGAACGCTTCTGCTTACCAAAAAAGTAAGAGGAAAAATTCCATACATACTTTTTCTCATATTATTTTTGATAGAAAGAGCCTGCAATTTGCAGAAAAGAAAGAAGAAAGGATTCAAGAAGCCCTTAAAGAAATAAAAGGAGAGACGATAAGACTTAATCTTACTCCCTCTTACGAAGAAATAAGTTCTACTCAAATCAGAAATAATATCGATGAAAATAGAGAAATTTCCAGACTTATCGACCCTTTGGCACAGAAATATATTTATGAAAACAGTTTATATCAAAGAGAACCACAGTATAAAAG
>DSEL01000227.1 GCA_011056645.1 Candidatus Atribacteria bacterium | reverse complement strand
TCTTTAAGGAGGTCTTAACATGAAAAAAGTATTGATCTTAATATGCTTAGCTATCATCTTTCTTTCTTTTGAATCTACATCAATAGTTGATGCAATAACTTCTGAACAATCACTGATCTCGCTTTCTTCGGGAGCATTTCTTTTAGAGAAACCTGCGGAATATAGTCTTACGTTTTATGGTTTCTATATTATGGACGAAGATCCTGAAACTGGCTGGTGTTCCTCAGAAGGTGAAATTTCCAATCACATATTTGTTATTGAACTTGCTGAAGAGACTGTATTGCACAACCTGAAGTTTGATTCAGCAAGCGTAAATATAAAAGGGAGTGCTGCCAAAGATATTCTTGTTGAACTTTCCAACGAAAGTCCCACAGAAGGATTTCAGGAGATTGCCCGAATATCATTAGCAGATCAGAAAGATAACCAGAAATTTCCAGTTTCTAGTGAACCATCCGGAAGATGGCTTCGGTTGACTATTTTAAATAATTATGGTTCTTCAGAATACACAGAACTGATGGATTTTCGTGCTTTTGGAGAACAATTGACCGAAACGTCTTTACCTGATATTTCTGGAACTTATGTGAGTGACTATCATAGTGACTTTCATCTGATGCAGCAGGGAACCTCAGTTAAAGGATGTTATGAATGGGATGAAGGAATTTTAACTGGTAATTTTGAAGGAAGAATTGTGAAATTAATCTGGGAGGATAGCTACGGTAAAGGTCCAGCGATAATGGTTTTTTCTTCCGATGGAGAAAGATTCTTTGGTCTCTGGTGGTATGAAGGAAATGAGGGATCACAAGGTGAAATATGGGAAGGTATCAAACAATCTCAGGATGTTGGAAGTTGTCCTTATTGAGAAGGTGGAATATAGTAAGAGATTACAGAGCAATTTCAGAGTTTATAAGGAAAAGACTGTATAGTATCAATTGTAATTATGATTCAGATATTATTCAAGACAAATCTAGACCAACTTTAAATAAGATTGTTTCTATAATCAATTATGAATAAGATATTAGAATTAATTATTGAAGGGAGTACCAGCTTAGTTAGAACTACTGAGCATGACCAGGTTCATTACCGTTAATATTCAAAATTAGTTAAGTATATCTTGTTTATAAGTGTTGATTCACTCTGGCTTTTATAGAAGGAGAAGGTTATGATAAGTAAAAGCATCTACCTTATTTCTCGATACAACAGTCTTTTTTATTGAAGAATATATTATATCAATTTCCTCACTCATAGAAAAATTTTGAAAATCGTTCTGTCTAGGGAACTTTCTAATTCCCAAGCTCTTTGAGATTTTACTGAAGTGCTTTTTTCTTTTTTTTAAATTATCTTGGAACAATAGAAGGATTTTTAATATAAAAAGTAGAAGGATTATAAATAAGTCTGTATCTTTTTTAAATTCTAATGGTTAAGTTTTAATAGCCAAATTCCGAGTAAAAGAATAGAAAAATTCTAAAAAGGAGGAATAGCGATATGTCTAAAGATTTAAAGATTCGCTGGGGTTTGCTTAAGGGAATGTATATTTATACTATTATCTCAGTAGGTTTACTTGGTTTAGGAATGATTATCATGCCTGAGAAGATTAAATCTCTATTAAGCTGGCCTGTTGATGAACCCATAGCTTTTGGAATCATGGGTAGTGTCTATCTCGCATTCGGGCTTTTATCAATATTGGGTATACGGTCTCCTCTTAAGTTTGTGTCTGTCTTGTTGTTACAACTTTTTTACAAACTGATATTGTTCATTGGTGTTCTTCTCCCTCTTTTCTTTACCAATAAGTTCCCCAGCTTTGCCATACCAATGAGTATTATATTTGCAACATATATCATAGGCGATTTCATCGCAATACCTTTTTCTTATATCTTTACCAAAGAATCAAATCAGTAAATTAAATTTCTGAATTTTTTATAATATTAGAGAGGCGATTCGTACAAGCTGAATAATTTAATAACTTTTCTAACTTTTGATACACTTTCTCAGTTTCTTCACTTATAGAAAAGTTGCGAAAATCGTCGTAATAAGAGAGCCAGATAACATTTAATTTTATTACTTTACGTGAGCATTAACTGATTTAATCTAACATTTTCAGTTGCAATATTTCCCTTAAAAGTTCTGAACGCGTTCAATAGGGGGAGCCAGACCATTTCCAGTCCTTTGGCATTTACTGAAGGACTTTTTGTTTAATAAAATTATTTTCCAGAAAAAGAAGGATTTCTAATCTAAAGGGTCGAATATAGTCAAAAAGTTTTAAGCACTTATTACTTTCACCTTAAAAGGGCAAAGAGGGGGAAAAGAAAAAATTTAAGTTTTAGATAAGGAGGTGTGGTTAGAAGAGATATTTTTTTCCAAATATTAAACTATCATGCGTAAGGAAAAAAGTTGCATAATAACTGCACAGGAGAATTTAAATAGCAAATAAAAGGAGAAAAACCTAAATTCAAATAATATAACAAAAAGGGTTCAGCTTGTTGAGACATTAGCTCTTTGCTTGCTTCAAGAAAAATAAAAAGGAGGAAAATAAATATGGAAGACAAAAATACTTCAATCACTTTCAGTGCAGCAAGAATTGTCGCCTCAATATTTGGCGTTCTGGCTGGATTGGGAGGTTTTACCCATGGGATTGGAGAAGTCCTGCAGGGTAATGTAGCTCCAGACGGAATTTGGATATATTCCTGGACGCAAGGTCCCATTGCCACCAACATGGGAGGAGAACCGGGAATAACCATTGTTCCTAACCTTTTGGTAACAGGGATCCTCACAATCACTGTTTCTTTAATTGTCATAATTTGGGCGATTGCCTTTATTCAGAGGAAGAACGGCGGTCGCATCCTACTTCTTCTTTCTGTCGTCATGCTTCTGGTAGGTGGTGGTATTGGTCCTCCGATCATCGGTATTTTGGCAGGCATGGCGGGAACCGGGATCAATGTGCCATCAATCTGGTGGCGTAAACGTCTCTCAGTTAACCTTCAGCGCTTCCTTGCCACATTATGGCCATGGATTTTTGGTATTACTGTAATAAACGGCGTGTTTTTAGTGATCGGCTCAGTTATACTGGTGTATTTCTTCGATTTGAACAACCCGGATTTATTTACTAATAGCTTTTTCTTTGCTGTCGTCTCTCTACTCTTAACTATCTTTACCGGGATCGCATATGATATCCAGAGAGATTAGGAGATGTAACCTACTTAGATCGAAAGTTATCGCAGGATACTTTTGCATTAAACAGGGACACCTTGGGTTCAAGTTGTGAATTTGCAAGCTCTTTGGTATTTTGCTGAAGAGTTTTTCTTTTTGTGGATTATTTATCTGGAAAAGAAGGATTTTAAAAAAATTTGCGCTATTAGAAATATTAAAGGATATCAAAACTTAATTCGAATATAACCGAATTATACACAAT
>DSEL01000226.1 GCA_011056645.1 Candidatus Atribacteria bacterium | reverse complement strand
GTTTTCGAAATTCATAAATATCCCCTCGGTATAAGGTGCGTGTATATGGTCTTTAAGAATCAGGTTTTCCTCCACCGTAAATTTTTGTATTGCACCATCTCGCATTCGTTCTTCGGGAATAGACGAAAGACCATACTCCAGAAGTCGTGAAGGAGGCCAATTGGTAACATCAGTCCCTTTTATAAACACTTTACCTTGAGTGGATTTCCGCAGGCCGGCGATGACTTCTGCAAGTTCTTTCTGACCATTCCCTGAAACTCCGGCAATTCCTAGAATTTCACCGGAGTGTATTTCAAGGTCAATCCCCCGTAGAGTAGGAAGGTCCTCATCTCCCTGAGCCCAAATTCCAGTAAGAGCAAGGGACACTTTACCAAGTTCTACCGAAGGATGTTCCACTTGAAAAAGGACTTCTCTTCCCACCATAAGACGGGCTAGTTTTTCTTTGGTTACTTCAGCAATGGCAAGAGATTTTACTACCTTACCATCACGAAGTATGGTCACACGGTCACTTAATGATAGGACTTCATGAAGTTTGTGACTGATAAAAATAATAGAGTATCCTCTGTTTATCATACTCCGCAAGACCTGGAAAAGTTCTTCCACCTCTTGCGGAGTAAGAACAGCAGTCGGTTCATCCAGGATAAGGAGAGAAGCTCCGCGATATAAGATTTTTATTATTTCTACTCTTTGCTGCTCCCCTACAGAGAGTTGCCATATCTTTGCCTTCGGGTCAACATGCAGACCATGAACTTTGGCCAGCTCCTTAATGCGTTCCGAGACGACATCAAGGTCAAGAAGATATTTTCGCGAGGAAGGAAGCCCTAAAGCTACATTTTCAGCTACGGTAAGGGTGGGTACAAGCATAAAATGCTGGTGCACCATCCCAATCCCCAGTCGAATGGAATCCAGCGGAGAACGGAGGTTAACCAAGTTTCCGTTAACATAAATTTCACCTTTATCCTGGTGATATATACCGTAAAGGATTTTCATCAGGGTACTTTTCCCAGCTCCGTTTTCTCCAAGAAGGGTATGAACCTCTCCTCTATGGACATCAAAATCAATTCGGTCATTCGCCAGTACACCCGGAAACTGCTTAATTATTCCCCGCATCTCTACTTTTTCAACTTTGCTTAAATTGACTATATTAGATAGTTCTTTTTTCATATTAAAATGTAACCAGAGCCCCCTATGAACACTCTTAATCTTTAGTTTATTCCTCTACTTTGACCTCAACGTTTCCCTTAACTATATCCTCAATAGTTTTACCTACCAGTGCTTCCTCATTTACGACGATTTTAAGACCACCGTTAGCCAGGTTAAGAGTAAAGATTTTACCTCCTCTCTCTCCTTTTTGAATCATTTCAATTATGGGCTTCAGTGCAATTGTCCAAATAACATCTACGCTGGCGACCACATTCTGCGGGGCAAGAGTAGATTGGTCAACATCATATCCGAACCAGAGAGCTCCTCTTTGTTTGGCTACTCCAATTGCTCCGACGGTCATCTGTGATGTTCCGGTAAGAATATCTGCTCCGGCATCAATATGAGTTTGTGCTGCTTCAGATGCAAGAGCAACATCACTATATGAGCCAATCCAGGTTACATTTATTTTAGCATCTGGTTTAACCGATTTTATACCTGCTTTAAAACCTTCGGTATAACGTTTGGCATCACCGGTCTCAATGGGACCAATCACTCCATAAATATTGCTCTTGGAAAGTTTTGCTGCCAGGACACCGTTAACATACCCGCCCTGTTCAGAAAAAGGTTCGTAAGCAAATATATTGGTGATTCCAAGATCAGCAAAGACGTTTGCGGTAGAACCCCAGGCAAAACTCGTATCAGGAAAATCAGGGGCAATATCCGACAAAGAGGCACCATATTGCGAACCATGGGCAATGACCAGATCATATCCCTCACTGGCATAGTCTCGAATAGCAGCAGCAGCGTCTGCTACTACAAACATGTTCTCTGAATAAACAAATTCAAAATTTTCCTTGCCCATCTCTTTTTGAATGGTAAGCAGAGCTTCATACATACTCTGGCTCCAGGCAAAATCATTAATAGCGCTTGGCATAAGAAATGCTACCCGGAAGGGTTCTGCGCTTGCTCCAAACCCAAACAATAATACAAACATACTGATTAGAGTAAGAATCACTATCAACCTTTTCATCTTCATTATTTTATCCTCCTAATTTTTTATACGATGATACAAACATAGAAAAATATATATTTTCCTAAATCTTTTTATCTTATTTTACCATCTCCTCTCCCATTATTCTCCCCGCTCGAAGAGTTTATTTAATGCCGCAGGTGGATGTATACGGCGTTTAGCCATAGCCGCAAGTACCACAATAGTAACAATATAAGGAAGCATCAGGGTAAAATCAGAAGGAATATTAATGCCATGGACTTGAACCCATATCTGAATAGCATTTACGGTACTGAATAGAAGCGCACCGGTGAGAACGGTAGTTGGACGCCAGGCTCCAAAATATACCAGGGCAACCGCAATAAAACCCATCCCATTAGTTAAATTTTGCTGAAATACATTAAGCAGTGCAATAGAGAGAGATGCACCGGCAATTCCCGAGAGCATTCCACCCAAGACTACCGTAAAATAACGGATACGCACAATACTCACTCCCAATGAATCGGCTGCCTCCGGGTTCTGACCCACAGCTCGAATACTAAGGCATAAAGGGGTTTTGTTCAATATAAACCAGGCAAGAGGAATCAAGGCAAATGCACCATACACCAGGATATTTTGATGGAAAAAGATTTCGCCCACTATCGGAAGGTTAGAAAGCCAGGGGATAGACAAGGGGGAAAAACCGCTCACTGTTTGAACAGTTCCTACCATAGTGCTAAATAAAAGACTGCTTAATCCCAGACCGAATATATACACTCCGATCCCGCTGATCCCCTGTTCGGCTTTTAAGGTAACATTAATAAAGGCAATCAAGAGGCCAAATATCGCTCCGACTATTATTGCCACCAATAAACCAAGCCAAAGATTACCGGTTTTAAGAACCATATAAAAGGCGCTAAAGGCTCCCATCAGCATAACACCGTCTACTCCAAGATTGAGAACACCACTCAACTGCCCTATTGTTTCCCCGATGGAAGCATAGAGATAGGGTGTGGCAAGACGAATGGCAGATTTTGCTATCCCGATAATAATGGCTTCCATCATTGACTCTCCTTTTTATTTTCGTTTTTATTTTTGGAATTGGTTTTCGGCTCTGCACTTCGCTCCATTCGACTGGCCTGGCTACGGCGAAGATACTCGCTTCCTACTACGAAGAGTACAATCAGACCGTTCAAAGCACCAATCAAAGCAGAAGGTATCTGCACTGCTCTTTGCATCTTATTTGCTCCGGTAAGCAGTGCCCCCAATAACAGGGAGGCCGGTATGGTTCCGATAGGATGAAGCTGGCCAAACAGGGCAGCTACAATCCCGTTAAAACCCGCACTACCGGTAAAACCTGATACCGAGCCATCGGTAAAAAGTCGGTGATGAACTCCTAACACTTCAATGGCTCCACCTAAGCCTACTAACGCACCGCTCAAGACAAAAGCAAGGACCATATATTTTTGTACATTAATTCCGGAAGCTCGCGAGGCTTGTATATTTTGTCCTATCATACGGATGCGAAACCCTATAGTCGTCCGCCAGAGAAAAATATACACCAGAATAGCAAAAACAACTGCCACTATAGTTCCAAAATGCAAGCGGGTAGGAATAAGACGGGGAAGATCAACCAGATGAGTTAAACGTGTAGTTTGAGGGATAAAGGAGCCAAGTTCTATCTGAAGTGGGTCCATTATTGGTCCCCGAAGAAGATAATTCATCCCATAGGCTGCAATATAATTCAGCATGATGGTGCTTAGAATTTCGTTGACTTTAAAATAAGCTTTAAGAAAGCCGGCAATTCCTGCCCATATTGCTCCGCAGAGGAGTCCAACCAATAAAGCAAGTACCATTAATATCCATCCCGATAAATCTGAAAAATTAAGACAAACTATGGTTGCAGAAAGAGCACCGACTACAAGCTGTCCCTCCCCACCGATATTTAACACGCCGGCACGAAAGGCAATGCAGATTCCTAGCCCTACAAAAAGCAAGGGGGTTGCCTTAACTACCGTATCTGCTATGGCATTCGTACTCCCAAACGCTCCCTTGAGCAGGGCTTGGTAAGCAACCAAAGGGTTTACTCCGAGAAAGGTAATCATAATTGTCCCAATAAATAGGGCAAGAAGAAAGGCTGCTATAGGAATAAAGCTCATCGACATTTCTCGGATATTTCTGTATTTCATCATAACCACCAATGTCAAGAAGACAGTTTTTTTTACTCGTCACTCGAGGTTAAAAGGATGCTCTATAAAATTAATCTCTGCTCTAGATTTTGAGAGTGGAATTTTTTTTAAATATTTGCTAATGATTCCTACTTTTTATATTTAAAGGAAACATCTAATTTTGCCCTAAAAGTGAGCCTGGCATCTTTCTCTACTTTGATATCAAGCTTATTTACTTCGGCTACCCTGATTTCCTCAATCGATTTAGATGCAGTCTCTATTGCAACTCTTGCAGCGTCCTCCCATGATTTTTGGCTGGTACCAACAATTTCGACAATTTTGTATACACTTTCCATTTCGTACCTCCTATCAAATTTCTTATTTTTATTCATTATATAAATATTCAAACCACTTTTTTAGTTTAATTTTTTTTGCATCCATTAGTTTTTCTTCTCTGGCCGGTTCTTCTTTCCTGCCGCCTTCTGCGTTCAGGTCCTTTATAATTTGGGTCATCAAATTTCCTGCGGTTTTCCCCTGTTCTTCGTTCTGTCCCACTACGGCGTTCTTCTTTCTTTTCCATATGCTTTTTCCCTCCTATAACTAATTAAACGCTTAGCTTATCATCAGAAATAGCAATTTAACTTTAAATAAATTGTTAATTAAACTCACTCAATATTTCTACTCTTGGAGGTTAAATAATCAATGCCCTTTTACATACTATTACTAAGATACGACAAGGATGGGGAAAAATCCTTTTTTTTTGGAAAAATAGTTGCAGGTTAGAAGATGTATGCTGTAAGAGTGTAGTATTGATTGATTAGCCAGTTAAATTTTGTAGGGGAGAAGAAGGTAATTTAGTTAACTGTTAGATAAAGGACTCTGCCTTAAGGTTAACCCAACTTCCACTTCCGGCACTGCGGATAAGTGCTTCAATCACTTGCATATTCGCCACAGCATCTTCAAGCGGTACTGGAGTATTACTATCTTCCAGCACTGCCCTGGAAAACAGGTCTCCCTGAATGGTATACTGATCGCAAACTTTCAGGACGATCTCTTCAATCCGGTTACCATCTCCATACCATGCCTTGCACGGCTGATTGGACGGTGCATTGAAAGGTATTTCAATTTCAATCCGTCCTTTGTTGCCAAAGATATTCACCCGCTGGTAACGCACCAGCTGAGTCGCACAGGTAAATGTGGAACTACCACCCCTAAACTCCAGTATAGCAGAAGACAGACGATCGATTTTCATGTTTGGGTCTTCTTCCATCATGCTGCAGACCCGCCGGGGCTCAGCTCCGAAGATAAACCGCGAAAGTGAAATACAGTAACAACCAATATCCATTAGTCCCCCTCCGCCGGTATCAGCTTTGTTACGAATATTTTCGGGGTCGGTATTGTAGTAGGAGAAAAATGACTGAATCGTCAGGAGTTTACCAATCTTTCCCTCCTTAACCGTTTGTTTTGCCCACTGCCACTGCGGATGGAGCCGGTACATAAACGCTTCCATAACCTTTAGCCGGGGAAATTTCCTGGCTACTCCCAGTAATTTCTGGGCTTCAGCCACACTTAAGCCAATGGGTTTCTCGCATAAAACATGTTTACCGGCATTTAGTGCTTTAATAGCCCAGGCTATATGCAGGTGATTGGGAAGCGAAATATAAACAGCATCAATGTGGGGATCAGCTAACAATTCTTCGTAAGAACCATAGGCTTTCTCTATATTTAGATGACGGGCTGCTGCTTGTGCTTTTTTCAATTGACGTGAAGCAATGGCGTTAATGGTGCAATACCTGCCCAATTGCATAGCGGGAATTACCTTTTCAATGCCAATTCTGGCGGTGCTCAGCACACCCCATCTAACCTTTTTCATCTGATTTCTCCCTTCTGTTGATTAAGGTATTAGAGTCATAATAATGACCGGAGATAGTCCTTTAACAGACTGATGAGAGCTAAAGAAGAGCGGTACTGAAATATCTTTCAGCCCGGTCGGGCAGTATAGTTGCCACCCGGTTTCGTCCATTATCTACATGTAAAGCAGCAAAGACATTAGCTCCGGATGAGGTTCCCACCAGCAATCCTTCTTCTTTGGAAAGTCGGCGGGTGGTTTCAATCGCTTCTTCATCAGTAACCGTAAATACCATATCTACCATTTTTACATCTAGGACAGCAGGTATAAATCCATCGCCGATTCCCTGAATCTGGTGAAGGCCCGGTTCATGCCCCAATAAGGCAGAACTGTTTTTTGGCTCCACTGCAACAATTTTCACCTTAGGATTTTTTTCTTTTAAAAATTTTCCAATCCCCTGAAGGGTTCCCCCGCTCCCTACTCCAGCTACAAAGACATCTAACTTCCCTTTTATGTCATTCCAGATTTCAGGTGCAGTTTGTTGATAATGAATTTCGGGATTATGGGGATTGACAAATTGGTCAGCCACAAAATATTTCTCCGGTTCTGCTTCGGTAATCTCCCGCATCTTTTTTATACTTTCGGGTAGGCTCCCTTTAGCTGAGGTGAAGATAATCTCTCCGCCAAAGGCTTGAATGATTTTCCTTCTTTCTTCACTCATATTTTCCGGCATGACGCAGATGACCCGGTAACCCTTTTGAACCCCCACCAAAGTTAAGCCAATTCCGGTATTTCCAGAAGTTGCCTCAATAATGGTCATCCCCGGCTTGAGATTTCCTTTTTTTTCCGCAATTTCGATCATATATTTGGCTACTCTATCTTTAATGCTCCCCCCGGGATTTAAATGTTCAGCTTTTACAAATACATTTCCTGAAGACATCTTATTTAATTGAATTAAAGGGGTATTCCCTATTGCATCCAGAATGGAATTTACCAACATAAAACAAGCCTCCTAAAAAATCTACCAGAAAATGGTTCTCTGGCAGAAAAAAATAATTTCTTGATTAAGAATTATAACAAGATTAGTTAGGATTTGCAAGAAAAAGAAAGGTTGATTTGAGGGAAAATAGCGTAGTTATTCTACGGTGGATTCTGGTTCTTCACTTTCAACTTTCTCTTTTATTTTGCTTTCAGTCTCTTTTTGTAGGCTAATTTCCAGTTTCTGGATTTTCTTTTTTTGGCTGGAAATTACCTTCATTTTTTTTATCACAGATGGAACCGATACCAATAAACTCATCAGAATCCCCAAAGCAAGAGTAATTAAAAGTACAAGAGCTAATGAACTTTCAAATCTCCAGGTCAAAAAACTTACTACTATTGGCACTGCATTCTGAAGTGCAAAAACCACAGCTAAAATGGCTATAATTATAGCTATAATCAATTGTAACTGCATACAAATAATGCTCCTTCCTTTTCCCTATTTTTTCAATTTAAACTTTGTCAGGAGATAATCCATCAGTAAACTTCGGTTCAGAATCATCTACGAGAGATACAGAAGATAAATCTTTACCCTGTCCTTTTCTCTCCAATCGATTATTATAAAAACGCTGAGTAGGATAGGCAAAATCTATATCCTTATGCTCGATAAATTCTTTTAAAATATCTTCCCAAATTATCTGTTCACTGTCTCGACGACGTTGAGGTTCACAAAGATAACGTATAGTTAGCAATACCCCGCACTCCTTTACACTGGTATAAACAATAGGGGTAAGCCTGGAATACAATATCATAAATTTTTTGCTGGCTTCTTTTACTCTTTTCTCGGCAGCCTTGCTTAATTGTTCAGCATCCTTATCGGCAATTTTTTGTAAAATTTTCTTAGCTTTTTCCCAATTACTCTCGAAGGTTATCAGGACAGGAATTTCATTCCAGATATATTGAAATCCTTTGCTATAATTTGCCAGTACTTCATTTAACACCATGCCGTTAGGAATATGGATAATTCGGCCGGTGCTCTGGTCGGCATTTACCCAATTACCGATTTCCAAAAGAGTAAATTGGAAAAACCGAGTATCAATGATGTCCCCGGCATGATCTCCGATCTGAATCCGATCTCCCACAGAAAAAGGTCTCCGGCTGATAATAAAGAGCCATCCAGCTAAATTTGAAACGACATCTTTTAAGGCAATGGCTAAACCAGCTGACAATAAACCCAGGTAAGTAACTATAGATTGAAAACCACTAAGCCATAGGCGCCCGATTAAGAATACAGCCAATACAATTACAATATAGCCTAAAGTTTTCCTCCAGGTATAACGAGTACGTACATTTTCAGTTCCGCGCCATACTATCTTTATAATCAAAGAGTAAAGAATCCATAAAACCAGGGTAATAACCAAAGAAGCAAATATTTTAATCTGTATCTCTGAACTCAAACCGATTGTTTCCTGTATCCACACCATAAAATTTTTCATATTTAATTTATCCTCATCCTCTTTAGAAGCAGTCTTATATTATCTGTTACATTAAAATAATTTTTGCAAGATCTTCTTCGGACCAACTCACACCTTCAAGATAAGAATTTCCTGGACTCTGGCTGATGAAACAGTGTGAAAAAAACTCATGGTTAGCTGCTAAACCTTTTATCTTTATCCTCTTTATCTTATAAATTCTACAATGTCAGTAGGCATTATGGATAGATTAGAGAATTTCATAGTAACCAAGGTTATAGAGATATTTTCTCTGACCTGTGTTACCCTTGCCTGAGCAACTAAAATTAACTCTCTATCCAGAACTTCTTGAGTTTTTGGATCTAATATGACCTCTCCTTCCTGGAATATTTTTATTTCATCCCCAACCATGATACCAGAATTTTCCCCCAGATTTATATAAACTTTGGTTATTTCCCCACTGGAAGTAGATTCCACTTTTACCACATATCCTTCCATGGGCAAGGAAGAGATTACTGTTTCTCTACTATCCATCTTTACCGCAAATTCAGCCGCGGTTTGCTGACAGACATCTTCTATAGCAGAAAAAATATCAGTCACTGATTCAGAAGATAAACCAAATCCTCCTGCCACAGGAATACGAATAGATACTCCGGATTTAGAAGTAGTTCCTTTTTTTACTTCAGAAAAAATAATTTCTCCGGTGGTCACATTGATTGCTCTTACTGTCATGGTTACCGAAGCAGATGATTTTTTTAGGCTAACCGGACCTAATTTTATACCTCCTGATTTCTGTAAAATTATACTGGTCACACTTCCTGAAAATATTATATCTACACCGAGCATTTTTCCAATTTTAACCGCGGTAGAAGGGTCTACTCTTCCGGAATAAGCCTGAAAATCTTGCTCTTGCAGGATAGCATCTAATTTAATCCTCTCGAATACTCTAAATCGCTCAGTGTTTATCAAAGCATTTATCATTAAATCGGTAGCCGCTTGAGACAATTCCGAATTAATATGCCAGAAGTAACCCGGGGCAGTAGAGTCAAATCCGATAACTGCGATTCTAGGAAGCTCTGCTGAAAATCCTAAGCTTGAAGCAAATAAAATAATTATTAAAGTAGTGAATAAGATATTTTTTACTTTGATCATTTTTTTCTCCTCCTATTATTTCAATAATTTTATATTAATTATACTATATTTAAATTATAAATAAAATCTCTATTGTCCCACTAAAGTGTACACTAACTACTTCTCTTGTTACTCTTTTGTTTCTATACTACATAAATCAGAAAGATTCCTTCTTTTTGTAATATAATAAATTAAATACTAATTTAATATGTTTGGAAAAATAAGAGAAAATGGATATTTTTAGCCGGAACATTATAAAGGAATAAATTTTACTTGATTTTTCCACATTCCGTAATGTAGATTATAGAGCATTCCTAATCTATTAGGGGATCCCCTTCTCCGCCAAATTCATTACAGCGTGGCAAGTGAAATCCCCTAACATTATGGTCTCCTTCTACACTTTTGGCAGTTCTTTTAAGGCCTCTTCAATTTTTTCCTGGGGATAGGCATAATCTTTTAATTTTCCCGCAAAGTAAGCTTCATAAGCAGCCATATCCACATGTCCATGTCCGCTATGAGCCAGTAGTATTGTTTTTGACTCTCCGGATTCTTTACATTTTAATGCTTCATCGATAGTAGCCTTTATTGCATGATTTGTCTCCGGTGCGCTAATAATCCCTTCATTCCTGGCAAAGGTCACTCCTGCTTTAAAGGTACCTAATTGATGTTCTGCCCGTGCTTCCACCAATCCTAATTTTAGTAAATGACAGATAATCGGAGCCATTCCGTGATACCTTAAGCCACCAGCGTGAACCGGTGGAGGAATAAAACCATGTCCCAGAGTATACATTTTTAATAAAGGAGTAAGTCCGGCTACATCACCATAATCATAGCCATAGGGACCTCTGGTTAAAGTCGGACAGCTGGTCGGTTCAACATTTATTATTCTCAAATTGGGTTTTAATCCTTCAATTTTATCTTTTATAAATGGCAAGAAAAGACCGGCAAAATTTGACCCTCCTCCAACACAACCAATAATAATATCAGGATATTCATCGATCTGCTCCAAAACCTTCTTTGTTTCTAAACCGATAATGGTCTGGTGTAATAGTACATGATTTAATACACTTCCCAGTGAATAATGAGTATCATCACGACCTACCGCTTCTTCTACTGCCTCACTAATAGCCAGACCAAGACTCCCCGGACAATCAGGATCTTTAGCCAACATATTCCTTCCAGCTTGGGTATCAGGAGAGGGACTGGGAATACAGTTTGCTCCCCAGGTCTGCATCATCACCCGTCGATATGGTTTTTGCATATAACTGATTCTGACCATATATACTTTAATCTCCAGACCAAAACAGGCACCGGCAAAAGATAAGGCGCTACCCCATTGTCCCGCTCCCGTTTCGGTAGTGATCCGAAGAATTCCTTCTTTTTTATTATAATAAGCCTGGGCTACTGCTGTATTAGGTTTATGGCTTCCCGGGGGACTGGTTCCTTCATATTTATAGTAAATCTTAGCGGGAGTATCCAATGCTTTCTCTAATCTCCGAGCGCGGAATAGAGTAGTCGGTCTCCATATTCGATAAATCTCTTGAACTTCTTCGGGAATTTCAATATACCTCTCGGTACTCATTTCCTGCTCTATCAAAGCCATGGGAAACAGAGGAGTAAGGTCATCTGGTTTAAGTGCTTTCCCGGTTGCCGGGTGCAAAGGAGTTGGAAGTGGTTCTGGTAAATCAGCTAAAACATTATACCAGACAGTAGGCATTTCTTTTTCATCAAGAACAAATTTAACTCTTTTCATTTTTTTCTCCTTTCGAATTAAAAAAATTTATTTTAAATCAATCAAATTTTTCTCCTTTAGCAAAATATTCATCGCCCCCCCTTGGGGGGGCCAATTGTAAAATAAAAATATAAACATACTTAACCTCCTATCTCTTTGTATCTCGTATCTCATGAATCGTATCTCACAAAGATAATTAAAACCGAGAATAAAAAAAGCCCTCAATCCCAACTTATTCCAGTCATAGGGACGGAGAGCTATTTTTTCCGCGGTGCCACCCTGATTGAGTCTAACAGATTAATATAAATTCAGTATTAATATAGTTATCTGTTAGGCCCCTCTTGATTAAGCGTACGGGCATATAAACAAAAAAACCTTTCATCTCCAAGAGACGAAAGGTTAATTCCGTGGTGCCACTCTAATAGGATTTTCAATTATTTGGAAAATCCTACTCTTATAGAGTACGGGTAATATAAATTAATTATATACCGATACACTTTTCCTTTTTACGGTGGAAAAGTCCGCCAAAACTTACTCGGACTATTTGAGCCCTTTCAACTTGGAGCTTGTAGGTCCATTTCGCAAATCCTTAAAAATCTTTATATCGCTTCTCACCAAAAACGATTCTCTGTTTGATTTGGTAATCTGCTACTTCTCCCACGCTTTGCTTTTAGCTATTATTTTTGAAATTATAACATAGGTGTCAAGTCCGGTCAAGAAACTTTTTGGAATTTTTAGGAGTCAGGGTTCAATCTGTTTTCTTTATATATAAAATAATCAAAATCTGCATGTTTTCTCTTTCCTGATAGGTCCTGACATGCTACACCAACAAACATACCTGTAAATCCCAAGGGATCAGCCATTTCATCCGATAGGAATTTACTATCAAGTTTGTGTCCTATTGTCTGCCAATTTTCTCGATCAATTGAATAATGAAACCGGATAATCCTATCAGCCATTTCAACAGAAAGATAAATCCTATTAGCTATTACTATGACCTCCGGAGAAACCGGCATTTTCATTCTTCCTTTTTGAAAGATGATCATTCCTAAGGTATTGCTGCCCGACTGTTCATCCCTGCTCAGACGGAGATAATACTGGTTCTTTTCGTTGTATCTAAGTATAAGTCCGGCCATTTGTTGAAAGTTATCTGGACTGAATTCAAGGCATGTTTCTGCGTAGAATCGGAAGTTCTGCACTCTCCGTGCAATTAAACTTTGTCTAAAAGTCGAGCTAATGGATTCCTGTCCATAAATCCTTAGCCAGCCTGGTCTGGCCTTGAGAGAAATAAACTCATCCGTGGGAATTCTAAGAGAATGGTATTCCGGGGCAAGTTCCCTCTCTTTAAAATCATCATATTTTTTAATCTGGGACCCCATCTCCGACACATCCTCAGCATTACATTCCTTTCCCGCAAAAAATACTCTATCTTCTGGAAAACCATTCATTGCATAAGGCCAGTCATCCTCTTTCCATATCAGTTTCTGCAAAGAGGTTTCTCTTCCAAGAGGACAGTAATATGTTCCAGGAATGGGGCGGGCACAAAGATGAACTAAAATCCACTCATCCTCTGTCCAGGGACATATACTTCCATGACCTGCTTTTTGCAGCCCCTCATGAAGAGTGGTTGATATCATACCACCAGTTTTCATAGCTTGGTTAAAATTATTTCTATCTCTAACGCTGGTCATTATCGGGTTCTGTGGATGGACCTCATAGGGACCCTCTATGTTACGGCTGCGAGCAAGGGTCACAGCATGACCGTAAGATGTTCCACCCTCTGCAGTCATCAGATAGTACCAACCGTTGCGCTTGTAGAGATGAGGCCCCTCAGTAAGCTGGATATCAGTACCACGAAAGATGTTCTTAACTGGACCGACAAGCTTTTCTGAATCCGGATCGTATTCTTGAAGGAGAATTCCGGAAAAATGGTTTTTTCCAATACGATAATCCCATTGCATATTTAGCAGCCACTTACGTCCATCATCGTCATGAAAAAGGGAAGGGTCAAACCCACTGCTATTCAGATATATTGAATTTAGCCAAGGGCCTTTTATATCAGTTGCTACTGTAAGGTAATTGTGGGTATCCTTAAAGCCATTGTTACTGTTTTTACCAATCGAGCTAACCCAATGTCGAACATTCGTATAAATTAGATAAAAAAGGCCAGCTTCTTTATCATAACTGAGACAGGGCGCCCAAACACCACATGAGGATGGATTTCCTGCCATATCCAAAAGTTCCACTCTATCTAGGGGTCTGGATAATATTCTCCAGTTACCAAGATCCTTTGAATGATAAATAACCACCCCCGGAAACCATTCAAAAGTTGAAACTGCAATATAAAAATCATCTTTTACTCGAAGAATACTCGGGTCAGGATTAAAACCTCTTAATATAGGATTTTTAATCATTAATCTTTAACACCTCCCATTGTAAGACCATTTACTAGATCTCGAGCAAAGAAAATAAAAGTAATTAATATTTATTTGTTAACCTTTCAATGCACCTGCAGTCAGACCTGAAACCAGCTGGCGCTCAGCTAATAGATAAAAGATAATTGCAGGAATAGCAGATATTAATAGAAATGCTGCGACCAGTGATAAATCCATTCCATATTGACCCTGGAATTGCATGGTACCCAGCGGAAGAGTCCATAATTTTTCTTTATCTATTAACACAAGGGGCACTAGCAGATCATTCCAGCTGGTCACCATGGTTAATGCTGCGACAGCAGCCAGAGATGGGCGGGCAAGAGGCAGTAATACGCACCAGAAAAATCCTAACATACTACATCCATCTATACTGGCAGCATCCTGAAGCTCGGAAGGAATAGCCATGAAAAAATTGCGAAGTATTACGATAGAAATAGATAGCTGGAATGCTGTTTGTACCAGGATTACTCCTATGAGATTATTGGTTAAACCCATCTGGCGTACCACAAGGTATATTGGTAAAATAGCTACGGTAATAGGAAACATTAGACCCAGGGTAAAAAAATTAAATAATATATTCTGCCCATGGAATTTTATCCGGGAAAATACAAAAGCTGATAGGCTGGCAACAATGACAACCCCTGCCGTGGTGGTAATCATTACCAGCACGCTATTACGTAGCATATACCAGAAAATGGGCATATTTAGAACTGTTTTTATATTACCCCACCTGGGTGGAATGGGTGGAATATAAGGTATGGTCATAAATTCGCCACGAGTTTTTAATGCTCCGAAAACAATCATTACTATCGGAAACAATATAAATATTGCGGCAACAATAAGAATAATATATTTAAAAATTACCGGTGAATGTTTTTTAAATCTTTTTATTTTTTTCAAATTATTAACCGACATAAATAAAAATCCTTATTAAGATTAAGCCAAAGATTCTGCTTTTCTGGTAAGACGAAAATAAATAATGGAAAAAGTCAGCGAAATAATCAACATCACGATTGCCACCGCGGAACCGTAGCCAAGTTCAAAACGAACAAAACTATAACGATACATATAGGTTGACATGACCTCGCTTGCATTAACCGGACCACCTCTGGTCATAATCCATACCAGGGCATATACCTGCAAAGAACCAATAATTGAAAGATAGACTGAAGTTTTTATAGTACCGGCTAATAATGGTATAGTAATATAGGTTACCATCTGGCGATTATTGACACCATCAATTAAAGCAGCTTCCTCAATTTCTCTTGGTATATTTTGTAAGCCTGTCATATATAAAAGCATATGAAATCCAATGTACTTCCAGGTTAACACAATAAAGATAGCCGGTAAGACCAGCCTGGTATCTGCCAGCCAGGCTTGAGGTTCTAAAAATGGGATGATATTAATAATTGCATTAAGAAATCCCCGATTTGGATTGGGATTATAGAGAATTAACCACATAATTGCGGTAATAACTTCAGATAAAACATAGGGCATGAAAAAAATTGCACGGAAAAAGGTACGACCTGGTATTTTTCGTCCTACAATAAGAGCCAGTCCCATAGCCAGGGGAAGTTGAATAAGCAAAGAAAAAATAACAATCAAAATGCCATTTCTGACCGCTTTTAGAAAAATTTGATCTGCAAATAAACGTTTGAAGTTCTCCAACCCAATATAATCAACTGCAGGACCCATACCATTCCAATTGAATAAACTAAAGTAAGCTGAACGAAATATAGGATAAACCAGAAATATAGATAAGAATATAAAAGTGGGCAATAAAAACAACACAATGGTCATATTTTCCTGTAGTAGCCAAGTAGAATTGGTCTTTTGCTGTAATATTTGGGCATCCTTGCTAAATAATTTCTTATTCATGAATAATTTTTTCCCTCAAAAGGAAGAAATAAGGATATAAGGTATAATGAACCCTATACCCTTATTTCTTTTAACTAAAGATAACTCATTTTATCTCTCGAACAGCTGATTCTTCAATCATTTGAGCAGCTTTCTCCGGTGTTAATGTCCCTGCAAAAATTCCTTGAACGGCATCATTTACTACAGAACCTGTTGCCGGGGGGAGATACTGATCATAGTACAATTGGAAATATCCAGCATCTGCTGCGCCCCGTTGAACAAGCTTGAGGGTTGGATCAGTCAGGCCTACTTCAGCACCTTTTACCACAGGAACAGATAAGCCTACCTCAGCCTGAGTGATTTGTGATTCTACACTGCTTATGAATTTTAAAAAATCTACAGCTTCTTCAGGAGCATTTTTCCCAACCACAAAACCATTTCCTCCGCCTAATGCGTCATTGGGATGTCCGGCACCGCCTTCAACCATGGGGAATTTAAACCATCCTGTTTTATCACCAAGTCCTTGACTATCAATACTGTTTTCTCTGAATGATCCGGGAGCCCATTGCCCCATCAGGTCCATAGCAGCTTCACCATTACCCATAAGGGTGGCTTCATCCGCCCAGGTTGCACCAAGGAAACCAAGCTGAAAAGGGTTAGCAGCAACCAGTTCTAAGAGTTTTTCTCCTGCCTCTACAAATGCTGAATCAGTAAAGGAACCTTCCCTTGAAGCGGCCACAACAAAAGCATCTTCGCCTCCTATACGTACTGCAAGATATTCCCAATAGAAGGCACCTGGCCATTTATCTCCCTCACCCACTGCAATTGGAGTAATACCGGAATCTTTTAGTTTCTTTATATCATCAAGTAATTCACTCCAGGTCGCGGGAGGGTTATCAATATCGGCCTGAGCAAACAGATCCTTGTTATACCAGAATCCAACCATACCCATGTCACGCGGTACACCATAATTCTTACCTTTATAGGCATAAACACCCAGTGCACCTTCTGAGAATGTTTCACGCCAACCATCTTTATCCAGATAAGCTGTAATGTCTTTGAGTAAACCAGCTTCCGCTTGATCATTCATTGTACCGCCACCCCAGCTCTGGAAAATATCCGGTACTTCTCCGGACTGCATAACTGTGGTCAGTTTGGCTTTAAAATTTTCGTTTTCCATTACTGTAATCTCAATTTTAACATTTGGATTTTTAGCCATATACTGGTCAGCCAAATCCTGCCATACCGCTTTATGCGCTGTTTCGGTCTGGATATGCCACCAGCTGATAATCACCGGGGTTCCTTCCGCCAGGGTTGTGAATACTCCAATTACCAATAATATGCCAATCAGAAACCATACTAAAATATATTTTTTCATAATAAAAATCTCCTCTACAAATAAAATTAAAATTTATAATACTTCTACACAAAAACAAAAACTATATTTTCTGCATCGTAATAATCAGGTAAGGAGAATTTACGTTTTTAGAGATAGACATACCCCCTTTCTGTTGTTGATGATTGCTGCAGACCTTTGCATAATTATGTAG
>DSEL01000225.1 GCA_011056645.1 Candidatus Atribacteria bacterium | reverse complement strand
GCTTTAGTTATTATTTTTATCGCAAAGTTCGGTAAAATATCTCTTTTTACGGCTAATTGTATTATTATAATAATTTGTCTTTAGCTATCTTATTTATCTTCGTTTGATTTTCATTATAACAAAGATATTTTAAAAACAAAAATAATATAAAAAATAAGAGAAGATAAAATTTTTAGAAAATAAAGGGATGATATCTATAAAAACAACGTTCTATCTATCTTTCCCTTGTTTAACAAATAAATACTATCGGTGGTCTTTTTCAGGAATTGTTTATCATGAGAGATAATTATATAAGATAAATGGGGTTGGCTGTTTAAAATTTGAACTATTTTAGCGATAGTTTCCTCATCAAGCCAGATAGTAGGTTCATCCAATAATAAGACCTCTGGCTGCATAGCCCATACCGTGGCCAGGGAAACTAATCTTTTTTCTCCATAAGAAAGATTATAAGTAATCCTATTCTCAAAACCCGATAAACTCAGAGCCTCCAGAGTTTCTTTCAGTATTTTTTGGGTCTCTTTTTGATTTTTTCTTAAATTTAGAGGCCCAAAAGCGATATCCTCGGCTACAGTAGGGCTGAATAATTGATCATCGGGGTCTTGAAATACCAGGCCAATTCTTTCCCTAACTTCTATAAAATCATTCTCTGTTTTTCGCTCTTTTCCAAATATTTCAATCTTGCCTTCTGCTGGATGTAAAAGTCCCATCATAAGATGGAAAAGCGTGGTTTTTCCACTCCCATTTGATCCAACCAAACCTATCCTTTCTCCTTGAAAAAAATTAAAATTTAATTTTTTAAATACATAATCCCTGGAGGGATAAGCAAAGGAAAGGTCAGCCATTTTGATTACAGCTTCATTCTCTCTTTTCTTCATGGCAATAACACCAATCCAATAATACCGCTTATCATTATCGCTCCCGTTACAAGATCAGATTTTTTAAATACAAAATGATTTAAAGTCCAAAATTTTCCCTTGAACCCGCGGCAAAGCATAGCTTGATAGACTCTTTGGGAGCGGTCATAACTCCTAACTAACATCATCCCCACTAAATAGGCATAAGTCCGGTAAGTATGAAAATTAGTCTGGGCTTTAAAACCCCTTATTTTTATTGCATTATTTAATCTGATGTATTCGGAGTGAATCGTTTGAGCATAACGATAAGTAAAGAAAAACAACTGAGTTAGCTTATCAGGGAAGTATAGATGACGCAAAGCATGAATCAGATTAAATATCGAAGAAGTAGAAAGAAGAGCAATTCCAGATAAAATAATAGAGTTGGATTTTATAGTAATTAAGAGGGCATATCGGATACCTTCCTGAGAAATATTTAACGAACCTAAAGTATAAATATTTTTTCCGGGGAAGGTAAAAGGGAGCATCAACCATAGTAAAAAGATAAAACTGTTCACCATAAAAAGACGAGAAATGATTTCTTTTGTCCTTAAGCCAGTAAGTGCCACTGTCCCTATAGCAAATAATAAAGCACCTGATAATGAAGTATATTTTTCGCTAACCGCAACCATAACTGAAAAGAGTAGGGCAACGATAATTTTTACTCGTGGATCAAGGCTATGGAGGATAGAATCCCCTTCTGAAAATTTTTCTTTAATCACATTGATCACCTGAAACCATTATTTTAAATTATCTTTTACGACTTAAAAAATAAGCAATTATTCCAAAGATACCAATGATATAACCAATACCTCCGACAATCTCGGGAGGTGAAATGCTATCCGTTTTAGATTTCTCAATCTTTATTATCTCTCTCATAATCGGTTCCAATTTTTTATCCAAAGTATCTTCGATTAGTGATTGAATTTCTTTTAAACCAAAGGAAGAAACTTCAGTAAAAATGTTAGGTGCAAGTTCTTCAGATTTTTCTTTAGCTAACCCTGCAACATCTCCGCCTAGTTCATTAACCGGGATAATATATTCTGCTCGATGTCCCATGCTTGCAGTAAGAATCAAGATTAAATCTCCACTCAATGAACCTTCCGAAGGAACCTTAAAAGAAAACATTCCTTCCCCGTCAGTTAATCCTTCTAAGAGTTTATTTCCCTTACTATCCAATACTTCAATCTTTGAATCCATACACTTTTTCCCATCATTAAAATAACTCTCGGTGATAACTTTATCTGCTTCCACATAGGCAAAGATATTGACTTTATGGGCAAAGCTTGAAATATCTGCCATCATAATAATTAAAAATATCAATATCAAAATTAAAAACAGTTTGTTTCTCATCTTATCTCTCCATTATAAATATACTGAATAAATCTATGTAATCAAACATTTAATATTTCCGGTCGAACTTTCCTTATAAACCCTATACAAAATGTAGTGAGTACCCCTTCCAAAATCATTACCGGAAGATGGGTAACAATTAACAATTTGGCTACCTGTATAAAGTGTTCTCCGGTAAAAACCAAGGTTGCCGCTACCATGATCCCACTTAGTAATATTGATAAAACACCACAAATAAAAGCTAAGCTCAGGGCAAAAAAATTATTTTTCCCTCTTACTCCTTGATTAAAAAAATAGAAACAAATAATTGCGGGTAAAGCCATATTAAGGGTATTGACTCCCAAAGTTGTAATCCCTCCAAACTGGAAAAGAATAGCCTGAAGTGTAAGAGCAACCAATATTGCCGGATAAGCTGACCAGCCCAATAATATCCCTGTCAACCCATTTAAAACGAGATGCACACTTGAAGGACCGATAGGAACATGGATTAAAGAAGCTACAAAAAAAACAGAAGACAGAATGGCTACTTTGGGTATTTCTTTGTGTTCCATCTTCTTTAAACTATATCCTGCTGCTGTAGCAGTCAAAACCGCGCCTGAAACTAATACTGGCGCAGATAACATTCCTTCTGAAATATGCATAAAAATTTCCCTTCTATCTGTTTACTCCATATCATAAGTTTTAACCCAGAGGACTGCTCCTATTTCCACTGATTTTTCTTCTTCATCATGTTTTATTTTCTCTATATCATCATTCAGGGCGGCAAACCCCCACCAGCCTGCTCTAGGTATGGCATAAGTAAATACACCATTCTGATCGGCTTTAATCACCTGGGTAATCATAGGGTCAGCAGGGCATTTAACCTTACCATCTTGATTGTAATATTCTACTTCTACTTCCGTAAAAGGAGCTATTTTTCCATTAACCTTTACAATCCCCTGAAAAACATTTCCGGTCCAAAGGCCATAAGGCCGAGTCAAGGGAATGATCTCAGTTTTTAATCCTATCTCTTCGTCCCAGCCTACTTCCATGCCAAGAGAATTTACCATTACTTTAGTATAGTGAATAATGAAACAATCTTCCGCTGGTTCCCAGTATGGTTGAGGTTCGACATAAAATATATGATCTCCAGGACGTTTAACCTTATAATCGGCTTGCCAGGTCGAACAGCCATTTACTTTTTTCTCCTGAAGGGTATCCAATAAATCTGTCCTTTTGCCTTGAAGCATAACCCCAAATTGAGCTGGTTTAACCATATTCATATAATCACCTTCCAGGGGATGCATAAACTTGATCTCAAGATTAATATTCTTGCTATCGGTCATAGTAATCATATCGTCAGAAGGCATGATTACTCCGAAATGAGCATTGGCTGAAATCAAGCTTCCAAATAGAAATATTACCACCAAACAAAATATTAAAACAACTTTTAATTTTAAATTTTGCATATTTTCCTCCCGGATTATATTAATTGTCCTATTATTTTTAATGTAGGGGTCGAATTTATTCGACCCAAGTTTTACGTGCTTAATAAATCAAGCCCCTACTTCTCTCTTAAACTTGTAACTCGTTACTCGTTACGTATCACTTATTACTGAATTATCTATATACTATTTTTAATTTCGTGCTACGGATAAGGCAAAAAAAATAGGTTGTCTAACCTTGATTAAATCTCGGACCAATTAAAACCTAAAATTAAATTTCTTTTTAAACCAGTTCTTTTCCGGTAGAAGCTATAGACAAAGACCCATATTTTACACCTTTGGTTGATTTTAATTCATCCGCTAATCCTCTTACTTCTATCGGTTTTCCCCTTACTACTATTATCTCCAAACAATTATCATGATCAAGGTGAATATGCTGGCTGGAGATAATTAAGGGGTGAAAATCATGTTGAATATCGGTTAAGGTGTTTACCAGCTCCCTCTTATGGTGATCGAACACTAAAGTAATGGCTCCCGCTACTTCTTTCCCTTCAATCCATTCTTTTCTCACCAGATTTTCTCTGATCAAATCTCTTATTGCTTCCGAGCGGTTGGGATATTTTTTTTCTTTTACCAATCTATCAAATTTTTCTAAAAGTGTTTTTTCTAAAGATACGCCAAAACGGACTATTTCAGACATTAATTCCTACCTTCGTCATCAGCAGATATTACTATTTTCAAAATAATAACACGCTGTTCCTACCCTGTCAATTAAAAAATCTCTTAAAAAAATAGGAGACAAATAAAGCAGCCTGTCCCCTTTTTGCTTTTAATCGATGATAATTTCTTCCAGGGGTCTTTTAGGTACATGATGAACACTCTGACTATCCCGCCAATATTTGATATCTCCGTCAGCGCCAACTGTTTCCAGCACAACCTTTTCTTTGGGTTTGCCAATAGACAATACATATAAAATATCATATTTCTCATCAATTTTTAAGGCGGATCTTAGCTCATCTTTTTTTACTGAAGCGAATATACATCCTCCCAATCCTTTCTCGGTTGCTCCCAAAAGAATACTTTGAGCAGCAATGCCGGGATCACACCAATAGTTTTTAATAATTTCCGTATCGTTTAACATCACAATATAAGCAGAAGGTCGTTCCCCTTCAGCGGGACCGGGCCAATCCTTTAAATAGCCTGCCCAGGCTAAAGTAGGAAAAATCAAGTCATTTTTATTTTTTTCACAGGATAAAATGTACTTTAAAGGTTGTCTGTTGGAAGCAGAAGCTGAAAGCCTGGCTAAATCTACCAACTCCTCCAAAACATTTCTTTTAATTTCAAAATTCTCATCATATCTTCTGTATGTTCTGTTCTTTTTAATTAAATCTTTGAGCATTACTCTACTCCTTTTCTAAATATAAAATAAGATTTTTACTATTGTCTATTTAAAAGTTTTGATTCGTCGTAGGATATTTTATTCTGGTTTTTATCCTGGTGTCTTTCTAAAGCCAGCTGGAGTAATCGGTCAATCAGCTCAGAATAAGGAACACCACTCGCCTCCCATAAACGAGGGTACATACTGACCGAAGTAAAACCCGGTATAGTATTTATTTCGCTCAAATATATTTTATTTTCTTTTTTACTGACAAAGAAATCTACCCGCGCCATCCCCACAGCATCAACCGCTTTAAAGGCATGCAAGGCAATTTCCTGAACCTTTTTAGATACATTAACAGGTAATTCTGCCGGAATAATTAATTGAGTTCCCCCATCTATATATTTTGAATTATAATCGTAAAATTCTCCTGCCGGGATGACTTCTCCTACTACCGAAGCCAGAGGTTCATCGTTGCCCAAAACGCCACATTCTATCTCTCTTGCCTCCTCTAATCCTTCTTCAATTAAAATCTTTCTATCATAAGCAGAGGCTAAATCTATGGCTTCATCTAATTCTTCTTTTTTGTGAACTTTAGTTATCCCTACACTAGAACCCAAATTAGCCGGTTTTACAAAGAGAGGATATTCGAATTTAGCTTGAATTAAAGACAAGATTTTTTCTTTATCTTTTTGCCACTCTTTTCTCTTAATAGTCACCCACTTTAAGATAGGCAAGCCCCGCTGTTGAAATATAGTCTTCATGAAATCTTTATCCATAGAAATTGAAGAGGATGCCACTCCCGATCCTACATAAGGAATATTCGCTAACTCCAGGAAGCCCTGTATGGTCCCATCCTCTCCGTAAGGACCATGCAATATCGGGAAGATAAGGTCTATTCTTTCTAAGGTCAAACTTTTATCTGCTCTTTGATTATTATCTGTACGAATTAGCGCACTGCCGGAAGGATCATTCAATAAAAACACTGAACTTTCCCCTTCTATTTTACCGGTTTGAAGAGCTAATTCAGAATCTTGGGGAGAAATCCATCTGCCTTCTTTGGTAATACCAATAGGCACTATAGTATATTTATCTTTATCTATTGCTTTAATAATTGAGGTAGCGGAACAAAAGGAAACCTCATGTTCTCCAGACCTTCCTCCAAAAATGAGTCCTACTCTTATTTTTTTTTCGCCCATATTATATTACTCCCTTTTATATTTTTTGCTAAATTAGATTCCTACAAATTTAAAATCTCTATCATTCCTTCTTCAATATCAAAATATAGCAACTTATTCCGAAAGAGTTTACCTCTTTTTAATAATATTTTAATCACTTCTTGAGCTTCCCAAGAAGCAATCATGGCAGGTGTTATTGTGGGAGCCCCCAATTCTAACTCACTGCCGTGTTCAGGTAAATCTTTATTGCGGCCATAGATTAATTCTAATCCTTTATCCTCCGGAAAGATAGTGGAAAGCTGGCCATTAAATCCCGCTATTGCACCGTGAACTAGGGGAATCTTTAAATCTCTACAAGCCTTTTGTAGTACGAAACGTGAAGGAAGATTATCCAAAGCATCTATGACTACTTCTGCTCCTTCAATAATTCTTTTTACGTTATCCGAATCAACGGAAATAGAATATCCAACAATCTCAATAGAAGAATTTATTTTTTTTACCCTTTTTACTGCTACCTCAATTTTACTTTGCCCTAAATTGCTTTCGGTAGAAAGTAATTGTCGATTTAGATTACTTTCTACCATTATATCTTGGTCAGCAATGATCAGTTTTCCAATTCCTATCCTGGCCAAAAGCTCCAATACTGTTCCTCCCAATCCACCCGCTCCGATGATAGCTACTTTTGATTGAAGCATTTTTACCTGTTCAAGAGGGCTTAGAATTCCCAAATTACGGTGATAACGCTCAGGAATTACACCATTTTGTAGAGCCAATATCTCTATTTCCCGGGACCGAGTTTGCAATTTACGGGCAATTTTCTTTATTTCTTTTAGTGAGATGTGATAATATTTCTTTCCGGAAAAGTTTGTTCCTTCTTTTCTTACTTTGTCTAATTCCCTGTGGATTGCCTCTTTCTTTTTATTTTCTATATTTTCTATCATGAGATTCATTCCTTTTTATTAATGATTATCTTTGTTGTATTTAACCTTTAATTTTTCCAATCTTTGTTTGATCTCTTTTTCAAATCCTCTATCGGTCGGAAAATAATATTTTTTTCCTTTTAATTCCCTGGGGAGATGTTCCTGAACAACATATCCCCCTTCAAAATGATGAGCATATTTATAACCTTTTCCGTAATCTAAATTTTTCATAAGAGTGGTCGGGGCATTGCGAATTACTAGTGGAACCGGTAGCGGTCCCCATCTTTTAATGTCTTCTTTGGTGAGTTGATAACCCTTGTAGAGGGCATTACTCTTAGGAGCGCAGGCTAAATAGGTAGCGGTTTGAGCCAAAGCCAAATTTCCTTCAGGCATTCCCAAAAAATGGACGGCTTGCATAGCTGAAACTGCAACCAATAATGCCTGAGGATCGGCATTTCCTACGTCTTCCGAGGCAAATCTCACCAGTCGCCGGGCAACATAAAGGGGATTTTCTCCTGCTTCTAACATACGGGCTACCCAGTAAATAGCCGCATCAGGGTCAGAATCGCGCATACTCTTATGGAGGGCAGAGATAATATTATAATGTTCTTCCCCGGTCTTGTCATAACGAAGGCACCTTTTTTGAACTACCTCTTCGATAATTTTAATATTTATATTTTTTATACCCTGGGAATCTGGTTTGGTAGTTACCACTGCAAACTCCAGGATATTTAAAGCAATGCGCGCATCTCCATACGCCAGTTCAACAATAAAATCTAAGACTTCCGGTTCTAAATTCAGTTTATATTTTCCCAAACCTTTTTCTTTGTCCGGCAAGGCTTTTTCCAAAATATTTTTTAAATCATCCGGAGATAATGGTTCTAATATATAAACAGTTGACCTTGATAAAAGAGGAGAAATAACCTCAAAAGAGGGATTTTCGGTGGTAGCTCCAATTAGTATAATGGTTCCATCTTCTACATATGGTAAAAAAGCATCCTGTTGTGCTTTATTAAACCTATGAATTTCATCCACAAATAAAATAGTCCTTTGCTGTTGATATTTTCGCCGGTCTTGTGCTTCTTTAATAATTTTTCTCAAGGCAGGTACACCTGAAATAGCCGCACTAAAAGGGACAAAATGAGTCTTAGTTATTTTGGCGATAATTCGAGCTAAAGTTGTTTTCCCCGAACCAGGCGGACCCCAGAGAATAATCGATTGAAGTTCATCTTCTTCGATTGCCTGACGTAAAGGCTTACCCGGACCAATAATCTTTTCCTGCCCCAAAAAATCTTCTAATTTTTCCGGTCTGATTCTATCAGCCAGAGGAGCACTGTTATTCATTTTATTTTTTTTATAATTTTCAAAAAGATTCATGCAAATTCCGCCAAAATATTCAATAAATTTTCAAACTATTCTCTTTACTTTACGCTAATCCCTTATTTAATATTTTCAAACTCACCTTTTAATATCCCCATCAAGATTATATCATAATATTTTCCGCCATAAAATTGACCTTTTCTTAGCCTTCCCTCTTCCTGAAATCCACATTTCTCGTAGCACTTTATACCTCTTTGGTTATAATCAAAGACTCGAAGATATACTTTATACAAATTCATCTGATTAAAAGCATGATTGATTAGAATTTTTATGGCATCTGTACCATAACCTTTGCCCCAATATTCTTTGTTACCAATTACAATTCCTAATTCTGCATTCCTATTCTTCCAATCAATATTATGTAAACTTACCTGGCCAATATAATTTCCCTCTTTGGTTTCTATAACCAGATTTTTCTCAGTATCATGATGATTCATTGCTCTTTCTAAAAACTTTTCTTCTTCCGCTCGAGAAACGGGATATAGAAAAGCAGATAAATACTTGGTAATTTCCCGGTCATTTACCCATTTCATTATTTCTTCCAGGTCTTCTTTTTCTACCGCTCTTAAATTTACTAATTTTCCTTGAAGCATACCCTTCCTCTTCCCAAAAGGTAAACTTTAGTGCCAGGCACCAAAGTTTACCTTTTAAAAATATAAATTATTTTTTCTATTATAGCAGGAATTTTAAATTTTTTGTAGAAAGTATAGAAAAGGAAGGAGGATTTTAGGAATGACAAAAAAATTAAAGGTAGCTTGCCTTCAAGTAAGCGCACGAGAGTATAACGACAGATTTGAAAATAAAGAAAATATTTTAAGAATGATTGATCGGGCAGCGGATTCACACCCTCAATTAATGGTTTTACCGGAATGCGTTTACCCGGCTTATTATATTTCCCCGCTTATCGTGAAAAACTCTTTTGAATTCCAGAAATCAACTCTAGAATTAATTGCCGAGGTGAAAAAAAGAGCTCAACTATATAAATGCATCATAGCTATAGGAGTAGTAGAAACTGACCCAGATAAAAATATTTATTATAATTCTGCTTTACTCATAAACCCGGAAGGTCAAGAGATCGGACACTTCCGAAAATCTTACCTCTGGCATTTTGATTCTAACTGGTTCTGCGCAGGTGACGAATATCCAATAATTGAGACCGAATTCGGAAAAATAGGGATGTTCATCTGCGCTGATGGACGACTCCCCGAGATAGCCCGTTGCTTGACTTTGCAAGGAGCGGATATTTTACTTGACCTTACCAACTGGGTCACTTCAGGATTTGAAACAGAGCGCCTTACCAATCCTCAAGTAGATTACATGATCCCTACCCGAGCCCTGGAAAATCGGGTGTGGATAATTGCTGCCAATAAAGTGGGAATGGAAGCAAAGAGCATATTATATTGTGGGAAAAGTGCAATCTTTTCACCTGATGGCCAGATAGTCAAAATGGTTTCTCCTGACCAGGAAGAAACCCTCTTTTATGAAATATCTCTTGAGGGAATTTTAGATAAATTTATCGATAAGCAAATTAATGTAATTAATGATAGAAGACCGGAATTATATGCCGAATTAATTCAACCTACCGATACTTTACCCATCTATTCTATGATGAAAAAAAAGACTACTCCCAAAAACCCAATTCCGCTTACCGCAGTAGTACAAATAGAACTGGAAGATAATTTTAAGAAATATCTTCAAAAGATAAAATTCTTTATAAATAATCTATTGGAACAGGAAACTGATATTATTATCTTCCCCGAGTGTAATTTTAACTTCCCAGAAAAGGGAGAAGAGATTATCCATGAAATCAAACAAACAACTGAAGATAGGAAAGCGCTCTGTGTAATTACCATCGTTGAAAAAACAGATAAATCTTATTATAAAACTACTTATCTCATAGAATCAGGTACACTTCGGGGAAAATACCGAAAGACTCATTTGGAAAGAGAAGAAAAGATGCTCTTTACTCCTGGAGATTTGGGGCTTCCAGTATTTAAAACTACTTATGGTAATATGGGCGTAATGATAGGCTATGAAGGAATATTTCCTGAAATAGCGCGTACTCTAACCCTTAAAGGAGCAGACATCATCATCTGGCCGAGTAAATTTAGTAATGATAGACAGATAAATATCTGCCGCAGCAGGGGAGCAGAAAACAAAATATTCCTCGCCTGTTCCAATGCTATTTCCCATCAAAGCACTGGTCATAGCCTGATCACCTCTCCTTCGGGACAAATATTGACCTCTTGCCTGGGTAAAGCTGAACAGGCTAGTCTTTCTTCACTTCACCTTATGCTTTCTCGAAATAAAGATATCGTCCCGCATACTAATACCATCTTAGATAGGAAACCAGACACGTATAAAATTTTATTAAATAAATTTCATCTAAAGGAGAAATAAAATTGAAAGCAGAACTTATCGTAAATTTGACCGCAGGTGGAGGAAAACCTCAGAAATATTTAAATACAGTCTTACAATATCTGAAGGAAAATGGGCTAAATTTCAAAGTGTGTACTACTTCTTATCATGGAGAAGCAGTGGAATTAGCTCAAAAAGCCGCTGATAACGGCGTAGAGCTCATTGTATCAGTAGGTGGGGACGGAACAGTCAATGAAATAGTCAATGGAATTATGAAATCAAAAAATAATCCACCTTTAGGAATAATCCCTTTAGGATGGGCTAATGATTTTATTAAAAGTACCCACATTCCCTCAGATATCATCGAAGCATGTAAAATTTTGATTCAAGGGAAGATTAAAGAAATAGATGTAGGAATCATTAATGAAAAAATATATTTTGCTAACATCTGTGGGGTGGGATTTGACGCAGAAGTGGCTCAGCTAGCCAATCAAATGAAAAGCAAACACCCTAATTTGCACGTTCTTAGTGCATTTGTTTATGTCTTTGCTACTATTAAAAAACTCCTTTCTCCTTTTAACTACCATCAGGTCAATATAAAATTCGATGGACAAGAGATCCATTCTAAAATTCTATTTATAGCAATTAGTAACGGAAAATTCTACGGAGGTAGATTTAAAATAACTCCGGAAGCTATTTTAGATGATGGTTTATTAGAAATATGTACCGTGGAAGAAATGGGAAGGCTTAAATATCTTATGAGTATCCCTAAAGTATTTAAAGGTACGCATGAAAGTATTAAAGGAATAAATTTTTATAGAGCCAAAAAAGTGACTATTCAATCTTCCGAGCTAATTCTGGCTCAGGTAAGTGGAGAAGTTATTGAGGGTCAGAAGGAATTTTCTATAACTCTTCATCCAAAAAGTTTAAAATTGATTGTCCCTGACGAGAATACGGTAATAGGTGATAAGTGATAGGTAACAAAGACAAAATATTCTACTTAAATACAGTAATGATTAACGAGTCACATAAAAAGAGTTAGAGACTAATCGGGATTTCGGTTCACCTAATTTTTGAAATGTTTGTTTTAATTGGTGAATTGGCAAATTAGTGAATTAAGATAGATTATCTTCCTTTGTTTTTACTTTTCTTATCTTCATACATCTCTTCATCAGCTATTCTGATTAATTCATCTATAGCAATAGGAGTAGCCGGATCATAAGTAGAAAATCCTGTGCTAAATTCTACTTGATAAGGTTTTTTGGAAATTTGATTTAATCGGGTTAATTCCTGGCTTAATCTCTTTCTAATGATAGGTATTTCCCTTAAGGAACTATCCAAAAAAATGACTAAAAATTCATCCCCTCCCATCCGAATGATAATATCTACTTCCCTTAAGATAGATTTAAAGAGTTTTGCTACTTTTATCATAGCAAGATCTCCCTCTTCATGACCAAATCTATCATTAATATCTTTCAGATTATCCAGATCACTATAAGCCAATAATAAAGGCGATCTATCTCTTTTGGACATTTTTATTTGTCTTTGGAGAAGCTCTAAACCATATCCCCTATTATAGGCTCCGGTAAGGGTGTCATAGTGGGCAAATCTTTTTAATTCCTCTTCCATTCTCTTCCTCTCTATAGCAGTAGCTACCTGGGAAGAGACGAATTCTAAAAGTGCTGTATCCTTCTGGGAATAAGGATTGGGACTGCGGTAACTTTGGATAGCCATAGCACCTATCACTTTATTTTCCACCATTAAAGGTACTCCAAACCAGAAGATATCTTTGGTGATCACTCCTGCATCTAATAATTCTCCATTTTCCTGTAATTTTTTTATTTTTTCATAATTCAAGAGCATAGAGCGTTTATTTTTAACCACATAACAAGTCAGGCATTTTTCCTCTAAGCTTTGGGGTTTAAAATCATCTTCCAATTCATCAAAATGATAAGGAAAGTATAATTTACTCTCTTCCTGATTAATCAAGGCGATATAAAAATTTGAGGTATCAATAATAGTTCCTAATTCTTGATGAATGATGGGGTAAAGCTGATCAAGCGATATCGAAAGATTTGCTGCTTTAGAGATACTATATAAAACTTGTTGTAGCTTTTCATCCTTTTTAATTTCAGTAATATCTCGGTAGGATATTATCCTCCCTTTAGGTTTATCCTCAATGATTACCGGAGAGCAGGAAATAATCACCGGGAAGAGGGATCCATCTTTCTTTTTTCTAATCGATTCATAATGATAATAACCGTGGGATAATGATTTTTGATATAGATTTTTTGCTTCTTTTATCTTATCTGAGGGATGAATCATACCATCATTAATGTTTCTACCTTTAATTTCTTCCAAAGTAAATCCGAATAATTCAGTAAATTGAGCATTAATATCTAAAACACTGCTCTTGTCATTAACATAGATCAAAGCCTCTGGGCTATTTCTAAAAAGGCTGGCAAACTCCTGCTCGCTTTTCTTTAAAGTTTCTTCGGTTTTCTTACGTTCGGTGATATCTTTATATGAAGTTATAAACCCTCTCAGTTTATTATCAATCATCACTGGAGAGGTAGATATAGATACCTGGATTAAGGTACCATTTTTTTTCTTTCTAACGGTTTCATAGTCAGAGAAGCCTGTAAGATTTTGAGCAAGCCTTAAGCCTTCTTCTTTTTTATCTTCAGGGTGGATCATCCCTTCATCTAAATTTTTACCCTTTAATTCTTTCAAGGTATACCCAAAAAGTTCGGTAAAGCGGGGATTTATATTTATAATATTAGATTTCACATCTTCATAAACTAAAGCCTCCGGAGAGTGATTAAAAAGGCTGGCAAACTCCTGCTCGCTTCTATAGAGGGCTTCTTCGTCTTGTTTTCGTTTTATGGCAGTAGCTATCTGATAAGATGTAAATTCCATCAGTTTGATATCTTTTTCAGAATAGAGATGGGGATTAGTGTAAGTTAAAACAGCCATTGTTCCAATTACTTTACCTTCTATTTTTAGAGGAACTCCTAACCAAAGAGTATTTTCGGTTAAAGTGCCCAAATGAGACTGAATTAATTCCCCTTTCTCAATCATTTTATCGATCTGCACACGGTTGACCAAGAGAGGCTGGCCGGTCTTGGTCACATACGCAGAAAGTGAACCAGTATTATCATTTTTCAAAACAACAGAGTGATCATCTTTCTCATCCACAAAATAATCATAATCTATTCTATTTTCATCTTGGTTGAGCAAGGCAAGATGAAAATTATTGGCGTTAATGATAGTACCTAATTCTTGATGGATAGATCGATAAAGTTGATTAAGAGAAACAGGGGAATTGGCAGTCTTAGAGATATTGTATAAGACCTGCTGAATTTTTTCATGTTCAACGCGTTCGGAAATATCCACAAAAATACCTTCCACTCCAGCAATATTCCCTTCTTTATCATAATAGTAATGGCTGGAAGTAGAGACAATAATCGGGGTATCATCTCTCTTTTTTAGGATTACTTCATAATTTTTAACGCTCCCTTTTCTCTTTTTCAATTCTTCTAAAAATCTTTTTCTATTTTCAGGGTTATAATATAAATCTTGAGCAATATTTTTTCCGGAAATCTCTTCCGGTGAATCAAAACCCAATAATTTAGCTCCGGGAGGATTTATCACCAGAACATTTCCTTCTTTATTTGCACGATAAAATGCCCCGGGCATATTATTAAATAAATTTTTATAGAGTTCCCTGCTATCCCACAATTCTTTTCTTGACGCTTCTAATTTTTCGAGCATGAGGTTAATGGTATCGGAAAGTTTTGCTATTTCATCTTTCCCTTTTAAAGGGATACGGAAAGATAGGTCTTTAGTCGAGGTAACAATATCTAAATATTTATTCATCTGTGCCATAGGGAAAAGAACTAATCGCTGCAAAAGAAAAAAGATCAATAAGCTAAATATTAAGGCTATTACCAGAATGGAAAAGATTAAATAACGTCTGGAAATCAGACTTTGTCTATAAATTTCCCGGGGGATATCGATCCTTAAAACCAGGATAGGTTTCCCATAGATATCCCTTATTAAAGCATATCCTGCTATTAATTCATCAGTCAATGTTTGGTTAAATATTGGTTCTTCAGGCAGGATAGAAAAGGCTTTTTTAAAATCGAGGGGAGCTTGGGGATCATTAAATTTTTGAATCTCAATAGAAAGATTGCTTATTTGGCTAAGACGTTCGATTTCCGTGGAATCAAAGTAGCGCCCCATAATTAATGCTCCCCGGATAGGACCTCCATCTTCACTGGTAAGTATTGGCCGTGAAGAAATAAGCATAGGAGATTTTGAAAGGAGGATAATTCCTTTAACACTATTATCGACATCAGTAGGTTTAGTAAGGAGGCTTTCGGAAAGAAGATGTTTCTGTAAATCCACAGGAATTGCTATTTCTCGTTCTTCCTCTAAATCAAATGCTTTTCCAAATACAATCTGGTTGGAAGAATTAATAAATATAATTAAATTAAGTCTCCCTCCTATGAAAGTTGAATTTAGAAGGTTTGACTTTATATATTCCTCATTGGAGTCTTCAATGAAAGTATAGGTATCATCCCAAGATGACCAATCCCGATTAAAGATGTCCAAAATATCGATCTCGCGAGATAAAATATTTACCACTTGCTTAACATTGTCATGAGCTTCTTTGTCTTCTATTCGAATAAAGCCCTGCTGAAAAACACTTCCCAGAATGAAATATAATCCAACAATCAACATAATAAATATTATAACAATGATAACTAATGTTTTGTTACGAATGGTCATAAATTCCCACCACAAAATTCATGTTTTTAATCTTTTCCATAAGATTTTTTAGTAAAATCTTGCATTACCTTAATGTCTTCTTTGGAGATTATTCTACACTTTCCCAGGTTTTTACTTAAGATATAAATATGGGCTGTTTTTTCTACCACATAACAAACTTTCATTGCTTCTTTTATGTCTCTACCCACACAAAGAGTTCCGTGATTTAAAAGAAAAACTGCATTTCTATTGCCTAAACCTACTACTGCATTTTTGGCTAATTCATCTGATCCGGGTAAAGCATATTTCGCACATAAAACTTTTTCCCCTACTATCTGGACAAAATCCTCACAAATTCCCGGAAGACTGAACCCTGTTACTGCTAACACACTGGAATAAATGGGATGATAATGTACTATTGCACCTACATCTTTCCTGGTGTGGTACACGGAAAGATGCATAGGCATCTCAATAGAGGGTTTCCTAATCCCCTCGATCGTTTTACCTTCCTGATCAACTACTATGATGTCCTCGGGGGAAATTTCATGGTAATCCATACCGCTTGGTTTAATGTAAACCAGACCAGTTTCGGGATCTAAAATACTAATATTCCCCCAGGTTCCGATGGTTAAATTCTGCTGGTATAATTCTCGTCCGGCATCAACTATCATTTTTTTAAATTTTTCGGATATTTCAAATTTCATCTTTAAGTCCTTATATTTTTGTTGTTTAATTTTGTTTATAGTATATAATATCTCAAATTCTTCCTTTTTTCAAAAAAAATTACCGGATGGCGCTAAGATAGGCAATTAAATTTAATTTTATTAAAAGGTAGACTTTTCTTGAGTTTTATCAATAATGGAAAATTTGCAAACAATCGCTCCCGCAATAACCAAAGCACAGGCTATCCAAAGGGTGGGTTTAATTACCACCTGCAGGTATAAAGAGCTGACAATGATAGAAAGTAGAGGAGTAAAATAGGAAAGCGAAGCAACCAATATAATATTACCTTTCCGCATAGCTCTATCCCAGAAAGTATAAGCCAAAAAAGTAGGAAAGACAGACATATATAAAAGCTCTACTACAGCACGCGGCGTCCAGCAAGATTCTTCCGGAAAGATTAGCCTTATGGTGGTTAAGATTAATCCTGTTGCCAATAAGAAGAGAGGGACAGCGCCCACCTCAACATGACCCGCCCAGCGGCGAACCAAATTAGAATAGAGTCCCCAGGAAATAGCAGCTATAAAAGCGAATAAATAAGGAAGATAATTTACCTGGAAATTTCCTTTGAATGTCTCCCAGGAAAACATTCTACTATTTACGGTAGCCAGATAAAATCCGACAAAGGCAATAATTATACCGGGAATTAGCATTATTTTTCCTTTTTTATGTAGAATAGGAAGAGAAAAAACCAGTGTTAAACCAGGCCAGAGATAGTTAATAATGCTTACTTCAATAACCTGTTCGCGGCTAAAAGCTAATCCCACGGCGAGATAAAGGCAAACCATATAAAAGACAAATATAATTCCACAACCGATTAAATAAGATAAGGGAAGTTGAAGAGTTTTTTTGATCCTCTCAGTTTTACTAAATAGGTAAATACAACTCCAGATGCCACTCAGCATATAGATCCAGGAAGCTGCAGTTATGGGTCCTAACTGCTCTGCCAAGCTTCGGGAAAAAGCAATGGTAGTTCCCCAAAGCAATATAGCCAATATGCCGAATATAGTATTTAAATTCTCTCGAGAAAGATCCATTTTCAAATTACCTTTCCTACAAACTTTCAAGGTGATCAATTATTTATCCTGGAATAAACATGTTTATTCTACTTAAATAAAAATCTAATTGCAAGAAAACAATTTAATATATTCTATATTGTATCACGTACAGGAAAAGAAAAAAGAAGGCTACAACAAAAAATAGAATTAACTATATATATATTGGAAGAGTATATTTTCTATCTTTTATCTTAATAATATTAACTTTTATATAAATATTATTACTTTTTACTTGACTT
>DSEL01000224.1 GCA_011056645.1 Candidatus Atribacteria bacterium | reverse complement strand
GTATATTTCATCACATATACAATAGATATTATATTTAAGGAGAAGGCTTGCTATCTTTATTAGTTCTTCCTGCTCATAAACCGCTCCGGTAGGATTATTAGGGCTGTTCAAAATAAGCAGCTTGCTTCTTGAAGTGATCTTTTTTTCCACCTGGGCAGCAGATAATTTAAAATTTTCCTGCTGGTTAGTATCTACAAAAATGGGAATTGCCCCTGCAAATTTAATCTGTTCAGTGTAGCTTACCCAGCAAGGGATTGGCAATAGTACCTGATCACCAGGATTACAAATAGTTAAAATGGCATTAAAAAGACATTGTTTGGCTCCATTAGATACCATGATCTCTGAGGTTTTATATGCTATCTTATTGTCTTTTTGTAACTTTTCAATTATAGCTTCTTTAAGCTCAATTATTCCCGAGCTTACGGTATAGTGACTAAATCCTTCTTGAATGGCTAAAATTGCCTTCTCTCTAATATTATTTGGTGTGCCAAAGTCTGGTTCACCAGCTGCAAAACTGATCACTTTTTTCCCTTGCTGTTTCATTTTTAATGCTTGGGCAGTGATGGCCAAAGTCAGGGATGGATTTATATTCTTTACTCTTTCCGAAATATTCATCTGATTCCTTCCTTTCTGAAAAAAACTACTTTTATTATTAGACATAGTCAAGCCAGTTTAAATATTTCTCTTCTTCCCCCTTAGCAATAGAAAAAAACTTTCTTTGAATATTCTCAGTTATCGGACCGCGTTTACCCTCACCAATCGTGTAGTTATCAATCTCTCTAATGGGAGTTACTTCGGCCGCTGTACCGCAAAAAAATACTTCATCAGAAATATACAGCTCATCTCGACAGATATATTTCTCTTGAAATTCATATTTCATATCCTTAGTAATTTTTATGATAGAATCTCGAGTAATTCCCTCCAACACATTAGCAGTAGGTGTAGTATAGATTACTCCATTTCTAATCCAAAATATATTCTCGCCTGATCCCTCAGTAACATATCCTCTAGTATCTAATAAAATGGCTTCATCTACCCCTGCTTCAATTGCTTCCATTTTAGCAAATACAGAATTCACGTAATTCCCACAAATTTTTGCTTTTTGAGAGGTAGAATTGATATGGTTTCGAGCATAACTAGAAATCTTAGTTCTAATTCCCTTAGCTAATGCTTCCTCACCTAAATAAGCACCCCATTCCCAAACAGCAACGGTACAATTAACAGGACATGCAAAGGGATCTAATCCCAAAGATTCAAAACCACGATAAATTAAAGGACGGATATAACCACTCTTAAGTTTATTGATCTTTATAGTATTTTTAATTGCTTCTCTTATTTCTTCTCTACTATAAGGAATATTAATTTTTAGTATTTTTGCTGAATTGAATAAGCGCTCAATATGTTCTTTTAATCTAAAAACTGCTGTTCCGCTCTTCGTCTCGTAAGCTCTTATTCCCTCAAATACTCCACTTCCATAATGCAAGGCATGAGTGCATACATGAACCCTTGCCTCATTCCAATCTACCATCTTCCCATCCATCCAGATTTTTTCTGCTTTCATTATTATTTCCCTCCTTTACAACATTTAAATTTAGAAACATTTTAGCACACTTTTACTTTAATTGCATATTAATAATTCTTATTTCGCATAAAATATATCAAGAAACTATAATAAAGAGTAATAAGATTAAATTCCTGAAAATATGAAAAATAAAAGAGAAAAATCAATAGCAAGAGGACAGAAATCAGAATTTAGAACAATGAATTATTATTTCTTCTTTATTTCTAACACCACTTAAAATAATTTACTTCATGTTTTAGGTGTACTAATAATTGCTGATCAAATATTTGGTTCTAATTCTTCTAACTTTACTTTCTGAATTTCAATATTATCGCAATTAAAAATGGTTTGGGCGGTTTTCTTTTCACTTTCTACTACACCGGTCGTATAGTATTTTTCTTTACTTATAGCTTTTTTCTTCAAAGTTCCCATTTGGGATAAGCTCTCTTTTACGGCTAATGCAGTACTGATCGATGGATCAATGATGACTACTTTTTCACCCATGATCTCCGATATAACCTTTTTTAAAAAAGAATAGTGGGTGCAGCCTAATATTAAAGTATCAATTTGTGCTTTTTTTAATGGCTCTAAATATTCTCGGGCAACTCGGTAGGTTTCCGCGGTAGTAAATTTACCGGTCTCAACCATATAAACAAATTTGGGACAAAAATTTGAAAAAACCTTTGTTCCGGGGGCAACTCGATTGATTTCAGTGGGATACGCTCCATTTTTAGTGGTAAATTCGGTGGCAATAATTCCAATCCTTTGATTTAAACTCTTTTTTATAGCATCTTGAACTGCTGGTTGGATAACTCCGATAAGGGGAATTTTATAATATTCTCTTGCTTTTTCAAGACTGGCGGCGGTAGCTGTATTGCATGCAATAACACCTATTTTTATTTTTTTCTTGAGAAGGAAGTTAATAATCTGGAAAGTAAATTTAATTAGTTCTGCTTGGCTTTTCTCACCATAAGGCTGGCGAAGATGGTCCGCGAAATATTCAATATTTTCTTGAGGAAGTAATTTCTTTACTTCTTTTACTACCGATAAACCACCAAAGCCCGAATCAAAAAAACCAATCGGCTGCTCTCTCATCTAATACCTCTTTTTCTTGTTAATGTAGTCAGACCTTACCTTTACGCTTTTTTTTTAATCTCCCAAATAGTGAAGTGCAGGTCTGATCATCCTACTTTTTATTCACTTATAGCTTTGGGCAAAGCGAGGAAGATTAAAAGCTGATTTATGGATGTCTTTATTATAATATTTTAAATGGTTAAGCTTTAAAGCCTCTGTTTCGCAAAAATCATTTATAGGATGATATTTCTTAGAACAGAAAGTAAATCCAATCACCCCACTGGGATAAGTGGGTACCAAGGTGTAATAATATTCCGAAATAGGATAGATATCTCTGATAAAAGAGAATAGTGATTTAATTATTCTGGAATGATAGAAGAATGACTCTGCCTGAGTAACTACAATTCCATCTTCTTTTAAAGCTTGGAATATTGCTTCAAAAAAATCTCTTTTAAATAAAACTTCCGCAGGTCCTATGGGATCAGAAGAATCAACGATGATTAGGTCATATTTATTCTGCTCGGCCTTTACAAATTCATTTCCATCCTCACAATATATTTTTACTTTGGAATTATACAAACTATTAGCCAAATTGGGGAAATATTTTTTAGATATCTCAATTACTTTTTCATCAATCTCACAGACATCTACTTCTTTAACCTGATGGTGTTTTAATATTTCTCTTACAGTTCCCCCGTCTCCTCCCCCGATCACCAGAACTTTTTGAGCCTTTTTATGCACACACAAAGGGACATGGGCAATCATTTCATGATAGCAGAATTCATCTGTTTCTGTTAGCATAATTACGCCATCTATAAGTAATATTTTACCAAAAGGCACACTTTCTACTACCTCAATCTCTTGAAATTTTGATTTTATTTTTTCCAAAGATTTGGTAATTTTTATCTTCAAAGTTCTTCCATTTTTAATTTCTAAGGTGTCTTCTATCCATATATCTTCCTTATTCAAATTAATTAGCTCCTTAAAATATAATGTGATTTTACTTCTTTTGCTTCAAAAAATTTCCTGGTAAATTCTATTGCTACC
>DSEL01000223.1 GCA_011056645.1 Candidatus Atribacteria bacterium | reverse complement strand
TTCAGTTACGGTAATTGAGAAACCAAATGTAATCAGAGAAACCAGTGGATTAATGATAAGAGAGGCTCGTAAAATTGCGCAAGAATATCCTGGAATCGAACTTTGGGAGACCAATGTAGATGCCATGTGTATGTGGCTGATAAAAAATCCTCAGATTTATAGCGTCCTAGTTTCTTCAAATATGTTCGGAGATATCGTATCTGATCTCTGCGCTCAATTAATAGGTGGGTTAGGTTTTGCCTCCAGTGCCAATATCGGAGATGATTACGCCCTTTTTGAACCAACTCACGGATCTGCTCCAAAGTATGCGGGACAATATAAAGTAAATCCCATGGCGATGCTTTTAACGGTTAAATTAATGTTGGAGTACTTAGAGGAAAAAGAATTAGCTCAACGGTTAGAGAAAGCTATTGCCCGGGTTATTGAAGAAGGAAAATTCAGGACTTACGATTTAGGAGGAACCGCATCAACTTTAGCAGTAGCCAGAGAAGTAGCAAAGAAAGTAATGAGTAATCAGTAATAAGTGATAAGTTGTGGGTTACAAGTTGCTGGTTAAAGATCCAGAAGCCAGGAGAAAGAAGTAGGGGCTCGATTCATCGAGCCCGTCTGTTTCGGGTCGGATAAATCCGACCCCTACAGCTAAAGATTGAATACTACAACAGATAACCAATAACCAACTAACTAAAACTGAAGGGAAGGAAAAAATGGAGACTATTAGTCAAAGATGGGCACGATTTGCCCTGGAGTTAGAATATAATAAGATTCCTTCGGAAGCCTTGAAAGAAGCAAAACGATTTCTTTTAGATAGTATAGGTTGTGCACTTTCTGCCCTGAACAATAAAGATACCCAAGCAGCTTATAATTATATTCAGGATTTGGGGGGAAAAGAGCAAGCTACTATTATCGGATGGGGAACAAAAGCTAATCTTCCCCAAGCAGCCTTTATTAATTCTTTATTAATTAGAGCACTCGATTATAATGATATCTATTGGGAACAGGATCCCTCTCATCCTTCGGATATTATTCCTGCTGTGCTTAGTACCGGAGAATTTATGAATAAAAATGGGAAAGAGGTTCTAGTGGGAATAATCATTGCCTATGAATTAGAGATGCGTTTATGTCAGGCTGCTTTCCCCGGTGTTCGGGAGGTAGGTTGGCATCATGCAACCCTTACTCAATTAGTAAGCCCGGTAGTAACGGGAAGAATGTTGGGTTTAAAAGAGGAGGAAATGATCGCTGCTATAGGAATCAGTGGTTCTTCTCATTTTACTTTAGGGGGAGTAGTAGCCGGTCATCTTAGTAATATGAAAAATGCAGCCGATTCTTTTGCGGTTGAGGCGGGTGTACGGGCTGCCCTGCTCGCCCACAAGGGCTATACCGGTCCGGTAGAAATATTTGAAGGCAAAGAGGGATTATTTGAGGTATTGGATAAGGTAAAATGGGATAAGGATATTTTAGTCAAAGGATTGGGAGATAAATTTCTGATTAATCAATGTGGCTACAAAGCATTTCCTACTGAAGCCTTAATCCATCAACCCATTACCGCCGTCTTGGAAGTGATGAAGGAAAATGTTGTTAACTTAAAAGAGATAAAAGAAGTAATAGTAGAGACTACTACTCGGGGAGCAGATATTCTATCTGATCCTAGCAAATACAAGCCGACTACTAAAGAAACAGCTGACCATTCTCTCCCTTATTGCATTGCAGTTGCCATAGCTAAAAGGAATGTACTTCCTTCTGATTTTGAAGAAGAAGCCCTTGGAGATCCTCTGGTCTGGTCATTACTCGAGAAGATCAAGGTAATAGCCAACCCAGAGATCGATGCTCTCTTCCCCAAGGTCAAACGAGCTATTGTCACCATCAAAAGTACTCAGGGAGAATTTAAGAAACAGGAAGACTTTGCCAAAGGTCAACCGGAAAGGCCTCTTAGCGATGAAGAGCTTATTTCTAAATTTAGAGCTAATTCTCGTAAAAAGATCTCTTCGTCTAGTATGGAGGCTATTATAAAAGCCACACAAGAATTCGAGAATATCGATGAGGTCGGAGAATATATGAAGCTTTTATCAAGTGATAAATAGAAAAAATGGAAAGGAAATAAAAATATTATGAAAGCGATAGTATTAGGTTGTGGATTAGTGGGTGAACTGATTGCGAGAGACCTCGCTAAAGATGATAATTTTCAGGTAATGGTAGCAGATATTGATGAGAAAAAATTAGATAAATTAACCAAAAAGGCAGGCATACCGGGAATAAAGGCAGATCTATCAAATTCAGGTGAAATCAAAAAGGTAATTTCCGATCAAGGTATCGTCATTGGCGCTGTCCCGGGTTTTTTAGGATTTAATATGTTACGATCGGTTATCGAAGCTGGTAAAAATGTGGTTGATATATCTTTTATGGCTGAGGATACTTTAAGTTTAGATGAACT
>DSEL01000222.1 GCA_011056645.1 Candidatus Atribacteria bacterium | reverse complement strand
AGTGAAATAATTATAAAATTAATGGAAAAAGAAGAAATGTTAAAAAAATTACAAGAGGAATTATTAGAAACTAACAAAATAGTTCAAGAAAAAGAGGATTTATCTAAAGAATATCTGAAGCACTTGGAAAGATTACAAGCTGATTTTGATAATTATAAAAAACGCCAAGAAAAAAAACAAAAGGATTTCATTGAATTTGCAAACGAAGGGCTAATACATAATTTATTATCTGTGGTGGATAATTTAGAAAGAGCTTCGGATTCTGTTGAAAAGGATACAGATGCCCAGTCAATTAAGAAAGGCATCAATAATACTTTAAAAGAATTCCAAAATATTTTACAAAAAGAAGGGGTTAAACCTATGCATTCAATTGGTCATCAATTTGACCCTTCTAAACATGAAGCGGTAATGAAAATAGAAACAGATAAATATTTTGACAATACGGTAACAGAAGAATTCCGAAAGGGTTACTATATAAAGTCAAAAGTATTAAGACCGGCAATGGTAAAAGTGTCGGTTTCTACAAAAGAAAAAGAACAAGAAAAAGAACAGGAAAAAGAAGATACTAATAAAAAATAATTTAAATGAAAGAAAATTAAGAAAAGGAGAAATAATAAAATGGGAAAAATAATTGGAATTGATTTAGGAACAACTAATTCAGCAGTAGCAGTGATAGAAGGAGGCAAACCGGTTATTATAGAAAATGCAGAGGGAGGCAGAACGACTCCTTCTATGGTTGCCTTTACTAAAAAAGGGGAAAGGTTAGTGGGTCTACTTGCTAAAAGACAAGCGGTTACTAATCCTGATAATACAATATTTTCGGTTAAAAGACTAATTGGCAGAAGATATAATGATGAGCAAGTAAAAAGAGCGAAAAAAATGCTGCCTTTTAAAGTTATCCCGGGGGAACATACTGATATTAAAATCGAAATTCAGGGAAAAGATTACAGCCCACAAGAAATTTCAGCAATGATCCTACAAAAACTTAAAAAAGATGCTGAAGATCATATCGGAGAGAAAATAAGTGATGCAGTTATTACTGTGCCCGCTTACTTTAACGACAATCAAAGAGAAGCCACTAAAAGCGCTGGAAAAATTGCCGGCTTAAATGTGGTTAGGATTATTAATGAACCGACAGCAGCTGCTTTTGCCTACGGATTTGACCGGAAAAAAAATGAAAAAGTAGCAGTATATGACCTAGGTGGCGGAACCTTTGACATATCTATTTTAGATATTGGTGAAGAAAGAGTTTATGAAGTTAAGTCAACTAATGGAAACACTTTTTTAGGTGGCGATGATTTTGACCAAAGAGTAATACAATGGTTGGTGGACAGTTTCAAAAAAGAAAATGGCATAGATCTAAAAAATGATCAGATGGCTTTGCAAAGATTAAAAGAATCAGCAGAGAAAGCAAAATGTGAATTATCTTCATCCTTGGAAACTGAGATTAATTTACCTTTCATCACTGCTGATGCCAATGGTCCAAAACATTTGAACATCACTCTGACCAGAGCAAAATTAGAACAGCTTACCGAAGATCTTATTGAGAGCACCATTGAACCATGTCATAAAGCTCTGGAAGATGCTAAATTAAAAGCAGAGGATATAGATGAAGTCATCTTAGTGGGTGGACAAACCCGGATGCCTAAAGTACAGGAAACTGTAAGAAAGATATTCGGAAAAGAAGCGAATAAAGGAGTTAATCCTGATGAAGTAGTGGCTATGGGAGCTGCCATTCAAGCTGGTATTTTAGGAGGCGAGGTAAAGAAAGATATTTTATTATTGGATGTTACACCACTATCTTTAGGTATAGAAACTTTGGGCGGAGTGTGTACCAGGTTAATTGATAGAAATACTACCATTCCTACCTCCAAAAGTCAGATATTTTCCACTGCTGCTGATAATCAATCAGCCGTTGATATAAATATCTTACAAGGCGAAAGGTCTATGGCTAAAGACAATACCAGTTTAGGGCGATTTCAGTTAGCTGGCATACCTTCGGCACCAAGAGGAATTCCTCAAATTGAAGTAACTTTCGATATCGATACAAACGGTATTCTCAATGTTAAAGCCAAAGATTTAGGCACTCAGAAAGAACAGAAAATCACTATTACTGCTTCCAGCGGATTAAGCGATGAGGAGATAAATAAAAAGGTTAAAGAGGCAGAAAAGTATGCTGAAGATGATAAAAAAATGAAAGAAAAAATAGAACTTCGAAATCAAGCAGATACCTTGATCTATTCTGTGGAGAAAACACTTAAAGAATCCGGAGATAAAGTTAGTGAAGAAGAAAAAAATAGGATAAATTCAGATATTAAAGATCTAAAAGAAGCCTTGGAAAAAGACAATGCAGAAAATATCAAATCGGGCATTGAAAAGTTAACTACCTCTTCCCATAAACTTGCTGAGGAAATTTATAAGAAAGCAGCGGAGCAAACTCAACAACAGGAGACGGCCAAGGAGAGTGAAGAGAAAGAGCAATCTGAAAGTGAAGAGAAGAAAGATGAAGAGAAGGTAGTCGATGCTGATTATGAAGTAGAGAAGGACGATAACAAGAAAGATTAGCTATTCACTAAAATTTGATAAAGAAAAGTTGAATGTAAGATATGGGGGCTCAATTCATCAAATCTATCTGTTTAAGAGGAAATGAATCGATCCCCCTTCTTGAATAAGAAATATTGAAGTGACACATATTTCGATAATAATATTATTGCTCATTTTAGCAATAGTTGGGTTGAAAATTTATATTTATAACTCATTAATCAGTTAGCTAATTAGACAATAAACAACTTGAATTTAAAGAGGGGACCATTAATTGACAAAAAAAGATTACTATGAAATCTTGGGAGTGAAAAAAGAAGCTACTCCGGAAGAAATAAAAAAAGCATACAGAAATCTTGCTCTAAAATATCACCCTGATAGAAATTCATCTGATGGCGATACGGAAAACAAGTTTAAAGAAATCAATGAAGCCTATCAAGTGCTTAGCGACCCGGAAAAAAGAGCAAGGTACGATCAATTTGGGTCAGCCGAAGGTATGGGTGGATTTGATTTTCAGGGAAGAGGTTCTAGTGATTTCGGTAACTTTGGAGATTTTGGTGATATTTTTGATTCTTTTTTTGGAACAAGAACTCGAAGAAGCGATGGAAGAGCTCGTCCTCAAAGAGGAGCTAATTTAAGATATAATTTAGAAATTAGCTTTGAAGATGCTGCTTTTGGAAAAGAAACTAAAATAGAAATTCCGGGTTGGGAGAATTGCTCGGTATGTCAAGGAAGTGGAGCAAAACCAGGAACATCTCCCCAGACTTGCCCTGATTGCCATGGAACGGGCGAGATTAAAAGCACTCAAAGTACAATGTTTGGTCAATTTGTGAATATAAATACCTGCCCTCGGTGTGGAGGTGAAGGTAAAATAATAAAGGAAGCTTGCATCAATTGCCGAGGTACAGGAAAAGTAAAGAAAAATAAAAGTATAAAGGTAAAAATCCCTGCTGGTGTTGATACCGGACATAGATTAAGAATTTCTGAAATGGGAGAACCGGGAGAAAAAGGTGGTCCATCTGGTGATTTATATATCGTTTTACAAGTTAAACCCCATAAGCTATTTAAACGATCAGGGATAGACATAAGTTATACCCATCCAATTAGTTTTATAAAAGCTGCCTTAGGCGGAACTACTACTGTCCCTACTCTGGAAGAAAAAGCAAAGCTAAAAATACCTGCTGGCACCCAACCAAATAGCGTATTTAGACTTCGAGGAAAAGGAATTTATAAAATTGGAACTCAGCAGAGAGGGAATCAATATATTAAAATTATAGTAGAAATTCCTAAAAAGATGAATGAAAAGCAAAAAGATTTATTATTAGAATATGCAAAATTAGATGGCGAAGACCTGGAAAAATTAGGAGAAAAAGGTATTTTTGCTAAATTCAAAAATGCTTTTGGATAAAAAGAGGAGCCATTTATTATTAAAGTTGCCTTCAAAACACTCGGATGTAAAATAAATCAATACGAAACAGAAAGTCTGATTAATCTTTTTATAGAAAAAGGCTTCCAATTAGTAAATTTTCATCAAAAAGCTGATATCTATATCATCAATACTTGTACCGTTACTCAAGAAGCGGATCGAAAATCCAGACAGATGATAAGGAATGCCATTCGTCAAAACGGAAAATCAAAGATAATTGTCACCGGCTGCTATGCCCAATCTGATTATGGAGAGTTACAAAATATACAAGGGATAAGTCTGATAGCAGGTAATGGGGAAAAAAGTGATATTTTACAACAAATAGAAAAAATTGATTTTAATAAAACAACGATAAGCGTAAAGCCGGCAAAATATCTTAAAAAATACGACCATATTCTGAAAAATGAATTTAGCAGCTTACATACCCGCGCTTGGCTAAAGATACAAGATGGCTGCAATAGATTTTGTACTTATTGTAAAGTTCCCTATGTTAGAGGTCCTGCTCGAAGTAGATCTGTGGAAGATATAATGGAAGAAGTATCTGATTTATGTAATAACGGAGTTAAAGAAGTAGTCCTCTCAGGAATTAATTTGGGTTCTTATGGTAAAGATATAAGCAAGAATAATATAAATTTAGCAAAATTAATTTCTCTGATTAGTAATTTTGAAAAAATAAAAAGAATTCGCTTAAGTTCAATTGAATTAATTGATCTCGATTCAGAATTATTGAATATTATCGAACAATGTTCTAAATTTTGCCATCACTTGCATATTCCTCTGCAAAGTGGCGATGACCAAATTCTTCGTCTTATGAACCGCCCTTATAATACTTCGAATTTCTACCAAAAAATTTCTCTGATAAAAAAAGCCATACCCGACATAGCAATTACTACTGATATTATGGTGGGTTTTCCCTATGAAGATAGTAATAGTTTTGAGAAAACATTTAATTTTGCCCGAAAAAATTGCTTTGCAAAAATACACGTTTTTCCCTATTCCGATCGTAAAGAATGTTTAGCGGCTTTATTACCCGTTAAAGTCGATAATATAAGCAAAAAAGAAAGAAGTAAATTATTGCAGGAATTATCTAAAAAATTGTTACACGATTTTCAAAAAAAATTCCTTGATAGCATTGCTGAAATTTTGGTTGAAGGTCAAACAAAAGACCAAGAAGGAAAAATATACTCCAAAGGTATTACCTCTAATTACCTCAAAATAATGATTCCCGATTATGTCGGTAAAAAGGGTGACATTGTTCGTGTCAAATTAAATCAAATCTGTTCTAATTATATTCTTTCTTCGGCTTTAAATTAGTGTTTAGGTTATAATTAGATTGGAGCATAGAGAAAATTAGTATCCAGTATATCGAGCCAAGAATGAGAAAGATAGAAAGAAAACTATATCTTTTTTTTACTGATCTTGATACTGATTTTACTATATACTATATGCTTGATACT
>DSEL01000221.1 GCA_011056645.1 Candidatus Atribacteria bacterium | reverse complement strand
TGTCAAGAGTTATCTTTTCTATTTCGAAAAGAAATTTGATATTTTTTTGCACCCTCTTCCGGCGACTATCATTATAGTATAATCGGGGGGAAAGTGCAAGGGGGTGTTTGAGTCCAATACATTTGATTATTTGATTAATAATTTTATAAAATTTAATCTTCCGATTTTTAAAATCATACCTTCTTCGATTATTAAGTCAAGATGGGGATCATTTATCTTTTGTCCATTTATTTTTACTCCACCCTGCTCAATTAATCTTCGAGCTTCGCTTTTACTATTTACTACACCAGATAATACAATGAGTTTTATAATCCAAATTTTTCCTTCTTTTAAATTATTTTTCTTTAAAGTTAATGTTTTTATATCTTCTGGATAAAGTTTATCCTTAAAAACCTTTTCAAATTCTTCTTCTGCCATAATTGCTGAACTCTGTCCATGGTAAAGTTTAACAATTTCTCTAGCTAATACCTTTTTTACGTCCCGAGGATGTCTGTTATTGTTCTCTAAGGCTTTCTTTATCTTATCTATTTCATCTAAAGAAACATCCGTTACTAATTCAAAATATCTGATCATAAGATTATCCGGGACAGACATTACTTTGCCATACATTTCTTGAGGAGTCTCGTCAATCCCAATGTAGTTATTAAGACTTTTACTCATTTTTTCTACTCCATCTGTTCCTTCAAGAAGGGGCAAGGTAATAATAATTTGTGGTTCCTGATTGAATTCTCTTTGAATATCTCTGCCCACTAATAGGTTAAATTTCTGATCTGTACCCCCTAATTCAATGTCCGCCTGCATAGCAACTGAGTCATATCCTTGCATTAAAGGGTACATAAATTCGTGGATACCTATCGGCTTGCCTTCTTTATATCTGTTAGAAAAATCATCCCTTTCCAACATACGGGCGACTGTATATTTTGAACACACTTTTAAAACTTCCGAGAAAGAAAGCTTCCCCAACCAATGACTATTAAATACTACTTTAGTTTTTTCCGGATTTAATATTTTAAAAACCTGTTTTTTATAAGTCTCTGCGTTTTTCTTAACTTCTTCTTCTGTTAACTGTTTCCTGGTTGCTGATTTACCACTTGGGTCACCTATCATTCCTGTAAAATCACCAATCAAAAAATAAACATCGTGTCCCAAGTCTTGAAATTGTCTCATTTTCCGTAGACCTACCGTGTGTCCCAAATGGATATCCGGTGCATTAGGGTCAAATCCTTGTTTAATCCGAAGTGGTCTTTTTTCTTTCCTTGATTTTTCTATTTTCTTTATTAACTCATTTTCGGAAATTATTTCTTCTGTGCCTCTTTTAATAATTTTTAATTCGTCTTTAATATCCATAACCAATTACCCCGCTTCATAGAATAAAAAAGTAAAATATTTTTACCATAATGCATTCTCTTATTTTATTCTTTGTTATCTCAGACCTAATCTATCCTTATTTTTAATTAACAAAATTAATAAGGGATATCCCAAGATATAACAAGCAATGATCTCACCTATCCCAATATACAATACAGTAATCCAATAAGGTAAATTAAATAATAAATGTAAATAAATAC
>DSEL01000220.1 GCA_011056645.1 Candidatus Atribacteria bacterium | reverse complement strand
TTTCTCCACTGGCTATATACAACCACAGAATAATCGCTAAAAAAAGGGAAAGTAATTTTATGTCTATATTTTTTAAAAACCAATTTTTAAATTCCTTCATTTTTTGTTATCCCCTGTTGGCCAAAAACCAAATTCAGAGATTATCTTAGGTTGGTATAAATGGGTTAACATCTTTTTTAATCCCTGTGGTTCCATTGGTCTGGTAATCTTTCCATCTAAAGCAATGGATATATTTCCGGTCTCTTCTGATACTATAATTATCAAAGCATCTGTCTGCTCACTTAATCCTAAAGCTGCTCTATGTCGGGTACCTATAGATTTACTAATATCCATCCTTTCACTCAATGGCAAAATGCAATTCGCTCCTACAATCTTATTGCCGGCAATGATAACCGCCCCATCGTGTAAAGGAGAGTCAGGCATAAATATCGAATATAATAATTCGGGAGAAAATTCGCTATTTAAAATAATACCGGTTTCTAAAATATCTTTTAATCCAATTTCCCTCTCTAAAACTACCAAAGCTCCTTTATGTTTACTGGAAAGCATGGGCATTACCATAACCAATCCATTGATCAATTGTTCAACCTTTTTATCGACTTCTTTATGTAAAAAAGGGGTATTAATAAAAAATCCTCTTTTCCCCATCTTTAATAATCCTCTTCTTATTTCCGGTTGAAATATTATAGGTAAGGCTACAACCATCATGGCCATAGCGCCTTTTAGAAGCCAATTAATCGTTCTCAGTCCAAGCTGATCAGCAATAAAAGAAACAATAAAGAGAATGACTAATCCTTTGATTAATTGTACCGCCGGGGTATCTTTGATTAAGAGAATTATGTGATAGGAAATAAATGCAATGATTAATATATCAATAAAATCTAAGATACTGAAAGAAATTGGCACTTGATTCTCCCTTTTTACTTTTTAGAAAAATTAAAAATCAATAAATTAATCCATCATAAATAGTAGTGTATTTTTAATATTATTTTTCAGCTTTCCTTTGTCATTATACAGCAAAACACTTAAAACAAAAAGAGAAAAACCATTATTTAAAACATTTTGGTAGTTCATATTGCATATTTCCTAAGAAATGCAACTCTATTTGTTATCTAATATTCCGAATCATGATTTCTGAATTCTACTTTAAATTTTTTTATTATATACAATTCATAAGGTACAAAAAGCGAAAATAGTGTTGCGTTTTGCGATTTATTACAAAATACTATTAGTTAATGGGTTAATATGGTTTTATCTATAAAAGTAAAGCTAAAACGCCTTTTTGAGCGTGTAATCTATTTTCTGCCTGGTCAATTACTACAGAATGAGGACCATCTATCACTTCATCGGTGATCTCTTCCCCACGATGAGCAGGCAGGCAATGCAATATTATTACATCATCCTTTGCCCTGCTTACAAGACTTTGATTTATTTGATAAGGCTTGAAGATATTTTTTCTAATTTCTTTCTCCTCTTCAAATCCCATGCTGGTCCATACATCAGTATAGATAATATCAGCTCCATCGACAGCTACTTTTGGATCATGAATAACTTCTACTTTACTGTTTATTTTTTTAGCGTACTCTTTGGCTAATCTTACAATCTCACCATTTGGTTCGTAACCATTGGGAACAGCCAAAACTATATCCATCCCTACCTTAACCGCTCCGAATAATAAAGAATGTGCTACATTGTTTCCGTCCCCAATATAAACCAACTTAAGATTAGATAATCTACCCTTCTTTTCTTTAATAGTCAATAAATCACCCAAAGCTTGACAGGGGTGTAATAAATTAGATAATCCATTAATAACCGGGACTGTTGAATGCTCGGCTAGTTCTAATATTATTTCATGACTGAAAGTTCGAGCCATAATTCCATTTACATAACGAGATAACACCCGAGCAATGTCTTTTGTTATTTCTCTTTCTCCCAATTTTATATCATTGGGACCTAAATAAATTGCCTGTCCACCTAATTGAATCATTCCCGTTTCAAAAGACACCCTGGTCCTCAAAGAAGGTTTTTGAAAAATCATTCCCAATACTTTTCCTTTGAGAAGAGGTTGTTCCTCATGAGAATAGTGCCTTAATTTTATAATCTCGGCAGTTTCTAAAATTTGAACAACCTCTTCCCTACTCAAATCATTAATGGATACTAAATTTTTTCCTTTCATATCTATAGACATTATTTTTTCTCCTTCCCTTTATAAAAAAATTGTTTTACGTATTTTGAAGTAGTGACAGAAAGCAGCGCGGGATAATTTAACCTAAACCTTACTTCATCACCCACTTTTAATTCTTCTTTGAAATCAGTGACATCAATAATTAAATGGTCACTGCTTGCCCCCACTATTTTTATTCCTTCTTTTAAAGGAATTAAACTATTGACATAAATATCTTGCTTCCCTATAGCTAAAATGGCTCTTTTCCTTATACCTAAATCCTTAAAAATGGGAATTTCGCCAAAAGCATCCCGACCAATCTCTCCTCGCGGTAAAGATGGTTTATCTTTTATTTCTATCACTTCTGCGGTTAAAATGAAAGTATCCTGGTAGGTATCTGCTATATTACGTAACCTTACATCATCCTGGCCAAGTAAAATACCTACTCCTATCCTTAACTGGTTTATTCTATTAGGAATAGTGCCATCCTCAACACAATTTAAAACGCTGGTATTACCCCCTGAAATTATCTCCAAATTTATACGATAACTATTTTCAATTTTTTCGGCTAATTCAACCAGCTCGGTTAAGTTTTCTCCTGTAGGCATTACACCATTGATGCAACAAAAATTAGCACCAATACCTATTAATTTTACTCCTGTTAGTTTTTGAATTTCGCTGACCACTTGCAAAATATCATCTGGCATAATTCCTTCTCTTAAGTCTCCTAAATCTACCATTAGAATTATTTTATGAACTTTTTCTCTCTTTAAAGCTTCCCGTGATAATGATTTAATCACCGTAATTTCTGAGTTTAAACTTATATCTGCCCAGGTTAATACACTATCTACTTCACTTAACATGGGAATCCTTATTAACATCGTCTTTACTTTAAGTTCAGCCTTTTTTAAGCTTTTAAGATTCTCTATTCGAGAATCACCTAGGATATTTATTCCCCCATCTATCATAGCCTGACCTACCTCTGTAATAGCACAACATCCCTTAGTTACTCCTACTACATTAATCCCGTGTTTTAAACAAAAAGTGTTAATATTTTCGGAATTACTTTTTATCTTATCTAAATAAATATCTAAATGAGGATTTCTTTTCATTGTTTCTTCCTTTTAATCAGAAAATAATTACAAAAGTAAATTTGTTATTAGTATTTAATTAGCGTACAGCAGGTAGCATATAGGCTCTGGGAACAATCAAAGTTTGTATATTTTTCAGATAAAAATAAAAAAAGAGAAAGGCGCCTTACTGCCTGGCTAACCTTTCTCTTTTCAATGTTAAAAAAATAATTATGTAAAAATAATTACCTCTTAGAAAATTGGAATCTGGCCCGAGCGCCTTTTTGACCATATTTTTTTCTTTCTTTCATTCTTGCATCCCGAGTTAATAAACCTTCTTTTTTTAAGATTGAACGGAAAGTAGAATCATATTGTAAAAGAGCCCTGGCAATTCCATGTTGCAGCGCACCTGCTTGGCCGGTAATACCCCCTCCTTCTACTTTCGCAAACACATCTAATTCATTTTTTTTATTTACTAATTCCAAAGGTTTCTCCACAATGGTCGATAAAGAATCTCGTCCAAAATAATTAATCAATGTTTTTTCGTTAATTTTTATACTCCCTTTACCAGGAACTAACCATACTCTGGCAATTGAAGATTTTCTTCTTCCGGTACCATAACTTTTTGCCTGTGACAAGTATATAACCTCCTTCTTCCCCTTTAGTTAATTTTTTCTAATTTTTGAGCTTGATGGGGATGTTCATTCCCTTTGTAAATTTTTAACTTTTTGATCATCGCTCTACCTAATTTTGTATGAGGAATCATACCTTGAACCGCTTTTTTTACCACTAATTCTGGTTTTCTCCTTAGTAATGTTTCCAAGATAACGCTTTTTAAGCCTCCTGGGTAAGAGGTATGATACCTGTATATTTTTCCTTTTAGTTTATTGCCAGTTACCTTTATCTTTTCAGCATTTATTACTACTACATAATCACCTAAATCCATGGATGGCGTATAGGTTGGTTTGTTCTTTCCTCTTAATATTGTAGCTATTTGAGTAGCCAATCTGCCCAATATTTTTCCCTCTGCATCAATTAAATACCATTTTCTGCTAATATCATTTTCTTTTGCGCTGTAGGTTTTCACTTTGCTCCTCCCTGCCTAATAATTCCAAGATTGTTTACTTATATAAAATTAAAAGAAATATCGATTCGCATTAGAATCCTGTTTTTTATTAAAAAATAACATAATAAATTGTAATATAATCAAGCGATGATGTCAAGCTAAATTAGTATATAGTTTGCAGTATTTAATATTTAGTAAATATTATTTAGTATCAAAACGTAAAACTATATCCCTATCTCGTATTTAGTGAAGAGAATAGAGGCCAGAAGACAGAATGAAAAAAAAAGAAAATCCATTTGTAATAAGAAATATGCAACACGAAATAAAGTTTTGATTTTAAATTATAGCTT
>DSEL01000219.1 GCA_011056645.1 Candidatus Atribacteria bacterium | reverse complement strand
TTCATGTATACATGAATACATAAAAATTTTTTATTATATTTGGAGAGAAAAATGAAAAATAAAAATATAATTGGAAAAATTGAGTATAAAAGAAAGAACCTTAGGGATATAGTTTTTGAAAAATTAGTTCAAGCAATATACGAAGGAAAATTCAAACAAGGGGAAAGATTGTTTGAAAAAAATTTAGTTGAGGAATTAGGTATAAGCAGGACACCTGTGCGTGAGGCAATAGAAAGATTAGCAACCACAGATTTAATAAAAATTATTGCAAATAAAGGATTTATAATTTGTAGTTGGACAGATAAAGATATAAAAAATGTAATTAAAATAAGAGCAGCGCTTGAAAGATTAGCAGTGGAACAAGCGATTAAATATATTGAAAAAGAAGATATTGAATATTTTATAAAATTATTTAAACAAATAAATGTCGCCTTGAAAAAAAATGACAAAAATAAAATCTCTTATTATAATTATAAGCTTCATTGGAAAATTATATCCTTAAGCAAGAATGAGTATCTTATTAAGATCATGAAACCCATCTTAGATAAAATATATTATTTCGGAACTGTTTATATTTCCGATCAAAAAAGACTTCAAAAAGCCTCAGAAGAACATGAGAAAATATTTGAGGCTATAAAAAATAAAGATGTTAAGTTAGCACAAGAATTAATAGAAAACCATAGTATGGAGTTATAGGAAGGGGGAAAAATTAATTAAAACTATTTCTATAAAAAAGGGAGGATTTTTTTAATGAGAAGAAACAAAATATTTACAATACTATTTTTTTCAATCGTATTTTTAATGGTTACAATTTTCGGGACTAATATATTTGCTGCTCAATACCCTGAAAAAGAAGTTAAAGTTTTAGTTGGCTGGTCTGCAGGTGGCTCTACAGATACATTAGCAAGAATGTTGTCTGCAGAATTGGAAAAAGAATTTGGGGTAAAATTTTTAGTAATTGATAAACCTGGTGCAGGAGGGAGCATAGCTTGGACGGAAATTAGTAAATCGAAACCTGATGGTTATACGCTTGCAATGGTAAATATACCTGATATCTACACCATTCCTTTAACTGTCCCCAGTACAACTTGGGACTTGCAGAGCTTTGAACCAATTGCTAGTGTAATAACGGACCCAGCTCTTTTAGCGGTAAATAGTGAGAGTCCATTTGAAACCTTAAGTGATTTTGTTAATTATGCAAAAGAACACCCATATGAGTTAAATACTACCAATGATAGCTATAAAGGTGATTATTGGTTAGTAGTAAGAAAACTCGAAGAGCTTGCAGATATTAAAATAACCAACGTATATTTTGATGGTTCCGCTCCAGTAAATTCTGCTTTGTTAGGAAACCATATTAATTCGGGAATGTTAAATGTTTCGGAAGTATTTCCTTTGGTGAAAGCTGGTAAATTAAAAGTGCTTGGAATATTGACAGAGGAGCGTAGCGCATTACTTCCAGATGTACCTACTTTTAAAGAGCAAGGATTCAATATAATTTTATCTAATAAAAGAGGTCTTGTGGGTCCAAAAGGTTTACCTCAAGAGATTAGAGATGTTTTAATCGATGCAATCAAAAAAGCAGTAGCAAGTCCTGATTTTATTAAAAAAGCAGAGGAAACGAAAATGCCTATTGACTTAATAGTTGGTGATGATTTCAGTGAAATGGCGAATAGAGAAAATGAGATGATGAAAAAAGATTACAAGGAAAACCCTTGGTAAATATCATAATCAAAAGAATAAATTAATTTTTCCCCCCCTATAATGGTTCAATATTATTTGAACGGTAAGTTAAGTCATAAATTAAGTTTTAACAAAAACAGGAGTTATACAGATGAAAGGAAAAGGAGATAGAATAATATCTATTATATTATTTATATTTTGTGGTTTATATTTTTATCTTTCACTATCATTCTCAATTCAATCAAGAAGTTACCCTCAAACTACAATAATATTATTATTTATTTTGACAACAATATTATTTCTTTCTACTTTTAATAAAAAAAAGGAATTATTTCCCAAAGAAAGGGAAAATAAGGAAGACAATATTATTGTATCAAGAGTTATCGGTATAGTAATGATTACATTTTCCTATATATTTTTGATAGATAAAATTGGATTTTTTACTATCACGGAGTTTTTCTTAGTTGGAGTCATGTATTTCTTGGGCATTAGAAGCTATAAAATTCTGTTATTTGTACCTTCCTTATTTACTTTATTGCTTTTTATTGGATTTAGATTATTGTTGGAAGTTTCTACACCGATAGGGATTTTATTTTAAATATAAATGTATGTCTTGTTATTGAGTCAGTCTGTAGAATTATTTATTATAACTGTTTGAAGCAATTTCTTAATATATTTTAAAGGTGGAAAAATTCATGATGTCTGATATTTTTTTTGGATTAAAAAACGTCTTACTATTTAGTAATTTAGCCATAATTTCCCTGGGGACTTTATTTGGAATAGCGGTCGGTGCCATGCCAGGTTTATCTGCAACAATGGGCGTTGCATTATTAGTACCTATAACTTTTAAAATGGATCCCGCAACTGGTCTTTGTATGTTGGGAGCGGTATATTGTGGAGCAGTATATGGTGGCTCCATTACTGCCATTCTGCTTCGTACACCCGGTACTCCAGGAAATATTACAACTTCATGGGATGGTTACGAGATGACAAAGAAGGGTTTAGCAGGTAAAGCATTGGGTATTTCAACAGTTTCTTCTTTTATTGGAGGAACATTCAGTGCATTAGCATTGTTGCTTATAGCGCCACCCTTGGCGGATTTTTCTTTGAGATTTGGCCCGCCGGAACGTTTTTTACTTGCTGTATTTGGAATAACTATTATTGTTAGCCTTTGTAGCGAATATCCTATAAAAGGGTTTATTGCAGGAGTTTTAGGAATAGTCTTGGCTACCACGGGAATAGATCTTGCCGTTGGCGATTTAAGGTATACCTTTGGTCAATTGGGTCTTTTTGACGGTATTCCTGAATTACCTTCATTGATTGGACTTGTTTCAATGTCACAAGCTATTTTGATAATTGAAAAAAATTCAAAAAAAATTCAGATTACGCAAGCAAAGGTTAGAGATAGGATTTTGCCTACTATTGAAGATTATAAAAAAATATGGAAAACAATTTTACGATCATCAATTATAGGTACAATTATTGGAATAATACCTGGTGCAGGTACTACCACTGCATCTTTTATCAGCTATAATGAAGCCAAACGTTCATCAAAAGATAAAGATTTTGGGAAAGGTAGCATTGTAGCTTTATCTTCTTCGGAGTCTTCAAATAATGCAGTAACCGGTGGTTCCCTGGTACCTTTATTGACTCTTGGTATTCCAGGTAATGCAGTTTCTGCGATTTTTCTTGGAGGATTACTTATACATGGATTAATTCCAGGACCTGAACTTTTTACTAAATATGGCGAAATTACCTATACTTTAATGATTTCTTTATTTTTTGCTAATATCGCTCTTTTAATCTTTGGCTTATTAGGGGCAAAATTATTTGTTAATGTTGCCAAGGTAGAAACAAATATTTTATCTCCATTGATAATTACATTAAGCGTGCTAGGATCTTTTGCCATGAGAAATAATATATTTGATGTATTTTTAATGTTTTGTTTTGGAATAATTGGTTATGCAATGGAAAAAAATAATTTTCCAACTGCACCAATGATTTTAGGTATTATATTGGGACCAATTGCAGAATCTGAACTTCGGAGATCTCTATCAATTTTTCGCGGAAATCTATTACCCATTTTTCTACGTCCAATTTCTGCAATTTTTATAATATTAATTATTTATTCTCTCTATATATCTTTTAAAAAAATTATGGCTAAAAAAAGTTAATTTAGATTAATAAAATAAACCAAAATTTTTTATAATGGGTGGAAAAAATGAATTTGAGTTAATACTATTTATTTAGATTTATATCAAAATATTATCCAAATTTTGCCT
>DSEL01000218.1 GCA_011056645.1 Candidatus Atribacteria bacterium | reverse complement strand
ATATTATTAATAGTCCTAAAAGGTTTTACCATGCCTTTGAGGGGTAACAAATACAGATTTTTATTGCATAATTCATTTTGATGAATTTCTGGGTCTAATTAATTATAACATCATTTCCTTCAATTATTTAACGCAGAAAAAGAGCGTAGCAAAAATTAAAGGAATTGAATTTATTTTTACCCTGCCATATTATTTAAAAACATTTCTTCGTTTAGTTTTTCGGGTGCGCAGAAAATTGTCTTCTAAAAGAATATAACAAGGAAAGCAGAGAAATCACATAGAAAAAGATTGCAATAGGGGATTGAAAAAGAACGGTCCAATCTCCATGAGCTATGATCAGAGCCCTGCCAAGTTCGTCTTCTGCAATAGGCCCTAATATCACACCTAAAACAATTGGGGCCATGGGAAAGCCGTTTTTTCTCATAATATATCCAATTACTCCGAATAGAAGAGCAACGGACATATCGTAAACACTATTATTAAGTGAGAAGGCACCCAAAAAACATAAAGTAAATATAGAAGGAAAAAGAATGGCATCGGGAGTTCTTAAAATACGAGGGAATAACCTTACACTCAAAATTCCGAGTAAAAGTATTAAAATATTAGCCAGCAATAGTCCAGCAAAGATTGAATTTATAATTTCAGGATGTTCTCTAAATAAAAAAGGACCGGGCTTTATCCCGATAAGCAGTAAAGCACCGAGCATGACAGCAGTAACGACATCTCCGGGAATTCCCAGGGACAAAAGTGGAACCATTGCTCCACCCGTTGTCCCATTATTTGCTGCCTCAGGTGCTGCTACACCTAAAATATTCCCTTTTCCAAAAGAATCAGGATTTTTCGACCATCTTTTTGCTTCACCATAGGCTAAAAATGAGGCGATAGTTCCTCCGGTTCCGGGAATAATGCCAATAAAAGTACCCAAAAAGGAGGAGGCAATAATAGTAGGAAAAATGTTTCTCAATTCTTGAAAAGATGGTAATATCCTATAAATTTTTTGTTGGTAATGTTTAATTTTTTTACCTATCGCTTCTAGTTGAATAAAAATTTGTGATACAGCAAATAAACCAATAAGAACGGGCAAAAGGGGGAAACCAGCCATTAAATTAGGAATGTTAAAAGAAAAACGTGCATAACCAGTAACCGGATCTAGCCCAACCGTTGCAATGAGAAGACCAAAAAAGCCCGCAATCAGTCCCTTGACCAGCGATTTCCCAGCGACACTGGCAATAATAGTAAGTCCAAATATCATTAGGGCAAAATATTCTTCTGGCCCAAACTTAAGGGCAAATCGTGCTAATTGCGGGGCAATAAACATTAAACAGAAAGTAGAGATAATTCCTCCGGTTGTTGAGGCAATTGTAGCAATTCCAATTGCTTTTCCCGCTTCTCCCTTCTGAGCTAAGGGATATCCATCGAGCACTGTTGCGGCAGCAGAAGGAGTTCCAGGGATAGAGAGAAGGATAGCAGATATTGACCCTCCGTATATTGCTCCACAGAACATTCCGCAGAGCATGACCATGGCAGTGCTTGCATCTAAACGATAAACAAGGGGAAGGAGTAAAATTATTCCGACTGAACCCGTCAATCCCGGTATAGCTCCCACAATAATTCCACCAGCTACTCCTAAAAAAAGAAATATAAAGTGAAAAGGATACAAAACATATAAGAATCCTTGTATAATTTCCGACATTTAGATCACCTTGTAAAAAAGATTAAAAAAGATTAAAGCGTGGTAGAGGAATTCTAAATACTATTCTAAATAAAATGTAGAACAAAACCGTAGCAAATATTGAAATAGTCACAATCAAAAACCACCTTTTTTCATTAAAAAGAAGCATGGAGCCTGCTAAAAATAATGGAGTGGCTATTAAGTAACCGGCCAAAGGAAGAATTCGTAGATATAAAAAGGCTAAGATTATCATGATCAGTATTTTAATAAGAACTGTTTTATTTAAATCCGACTTTACTTTCTTTTGTTCGGACTCCTTTTTGGCCCCGGATATCCCTTGTAATAAGAGTATCAAAGAAAGCAGGAATAGACCTACACTAACAAACTGGGGAAATACTTTGGGTGATAGAGCAACAGTTTGTTTGGGAAACTGAAAAGTTAAAAAATAAATTGCCATGGAAATTATCATAAAAAAAATACTTAATAAAATCTCTTTTTTACCCATTAATTCCTTCTGGTTTTTAGTTTGAAAGGTGATAAGTGTTTAGTTATCTATCACCTTTCAAACAATCTCTAATTATTATTTATACTTATCGCCTAGTTTATTATTTATAATTAAATTTTTATAGAACTCATTTTGCTCTTCAACCCATTTGGTAAACTCTTCAGTCCCCTTATACTCGAGGAGTATTCCTGCCTTTTTGGCAAGGGTGAGAAAATCAGGATCCTCCATAGTGGCTTTAAAAGCATCATGGATAACCTTTATCTTTGCTGGATCGGTGCCTTTAGGAGCTGCAAGACCTCTCCACTGTCCCAGGGTAAAATCAACCCCTTGTTCTATTGCTGTGGGAACATCCGGGAAATCTTCCAGTCGATCTTTAGAAAAAATAGCCAGACACCTTAATCCCCCAGCCTCCATCTGTGCTACTCCCTCGGGAGGAGAAAGAATTGCAGAATCAACATGTGATCCCATTACTCCAACCAGTGCCGGACCTCCTCCTTGATAAGGTACATGATTAAAACTAACTCCCGCCACTTGTTCAAATGCTAAGGCAATCATGTGTGTTCCACCGCCTGCTCCTGCATTACCAATGGTAACCTCACCGGGCTTTTCCTTTGCTGCCTTAACAAAATCATTTAAATTCTGGAAGGGTGAATCGTTTGGAACTAAAATCCAGCAGGGAGCATTGACCAAATTAATAATCGGATCGAAGGTTTTATAATCATAAGGGGTAACACTCATGTGAGTTTTGGTGAGTGAAGGTGTAGCCCAGGCAAGGATATAATATCCATCCGGCTTCTTTTGCATTGCTTCCGCATATCCCGGAACAGCTCCTCCCCCAGGTCGGTTAACAATCATAACCGGAACTTTTAAGTATTTGGGAAGTATGGAAATAAAAGTCCTGAATGCTATATCCGTTCCGCCGCCAATACTCCAGGGGATCATCAGCTCTATCTCGTGAGAAGGGTAAGCTTCTTGAGCTAAAATCTCGGGGATAAGCACGAGACACAGTAAAGTAATCACAGTTATGCAAACAATCAATTTCTTGCTCTTCATAAAAATTTTCATTAGATACCTCCTTTTAATAATTTTTTATCCAAATTATTTATTGATAATTTAACTATCTTTCCAGAATATCAGGTCTTATAAAGATATAATCACCTCCTATTTTTATTTCTAATTTGGGGAAGATTATAGGTTTGGATAAAAGTAACGGACCATCAGAAGTAGCCAGCATAGTATCTTCACTTTTACTACCGGTAATAGATGGGTTCCAGGTAAATCCTTGATTTTCCTGTACCACCTCTTTCGTTTGGAAATTTACTTTATAATCTCTTCCGTTATAACCAATAGCTCCCCCTTGATGATGAAGTTGGTATTCTTCAGGATATCCCACCTCTTTATATGCTTCTATCCCTTTTTCAAAAGCTTCGACCACCGGTTTTCCCGGTATGGTATTTGCCATTAGAACACAATCAATATAGACATTGGCGTCGTATTTCTTTCTTAACTCATCTGGAACTTTACCAAATTGTACAAATCTGGTAAGAGATATAATTAATCCCCATTTCCGGGCATTGACACAGAGCATTGCTCTTTTATTAATTTTCTTTTCTGAAGCAATAGGATGCCTAAAGTAAGAAATTCGCTCATCCGCAGCGCAAAATGTGGTAATATAATCTAAACGATCATACCACAATCTTTCTGCAAGTCTTCCGACAATTTCACATTCCTTATTGCCTGGTATTATTGTTTCAGCAGTTTCTTCGATAGCCTTGGAAGTAAGATAGCCGACTTCTTTATATCTTTCGACTTCCCATGAAGTAAGAGAATAGCGAAGAGGATTTAAATCGTTCGAAATATTTATGGTCCTTGAAAAATCACCATCACAACCGACTTTTCCACCTTGAGTAATTTCTTCGACCATTTTTCCTTCCCGATCCTCGTACCACTTAAAAGATTTAATTTGATAACCCTGTTCCGAAAGTTTCTCTTCTTTCTCAATGCGTTCTGCCTCAATATTATTGCAAATAACATATTCTTCATTCCCAGTAATTAAAAGAGAGGCGGATCCCATTTCCGTTGCTATACTGACATAATTAATTCCGCCACAAGTTAACCAAGAAAAGTTACAATGTTTCCTTAGAAGAATAGCATCAAGATTCAATTTACTCATAAGATTCCTGATTCGTTTTTTCTTTTCATTTACTTCCAAATTATTTATCATAATATTCTCCTATATTAAAACTTCCAAAATCTTACACACTTATATGGAAGGGTCAAGCCGTATCTCAACTTCAGTTCCTTTGCATTCCGCTGAAAGGTAGGCAGCATATAGAACACTCACTACATCACTTGCTGCCAGCATTCCCGACTTCGGTTCACGATCGGTAGCAATCGCTTCCATAAAATCCTGAATCTCCTGTGGATAACCAAACATAAAGTTTTCATCTGGCGTAGGATGAGACCATCCTTGTTTGGTCCCAATCTTCTCCATCACGTATACATCTTTAAGTTGTTCTTCTTGGGGATTGTATAGTTCCATTGCATTAACAGGGCTTAGATTACACTTAGTTCTATGATTATTCGCGAAAATCTCCAACCAATTATGTACACCTCCCATGACTAATTCCGAAGCAAAAATATCAGCAATCATACCGTCATTAAAAATTACATGAAGTTGACAGTAATCTTCAATATCTTCATAATCAGTTCTTAAAAAACCTTTATCAATAAACTTTGGATTCCGGGTTATCTCATGAGTCCGAGCGCTAACTGTCTGCGGACGAATAGCTTTACCATTACGAGCAAGACCCTCTATCTGTTTCAGATATAATACAGCGGTTAAAGGATGGCAGCTCTTGCCTACCATCGATCCTCCTCCTGATAATCTCCATATTCCATAAGCCGGAGAAAGACTTCCTGAATGTGATTGATCTCCCAAAGCCCATAAAATTTGCCCTTTGGTTTTAGTAATAATTTCAGCCTCTTTCTGAATTGCCGGTGCATAAATCCAATTTTCTGCATAGCAAAGTTTTTTCTTACTCTTTAAAGCTGCTGCAATAATACGTCTCGCACTAGCAACTGCGCTTTCTAACATCTTTCCCTTGGAAAATTTATTCCCTTTAAAATTCTTATCTTCTTGAGACCCAAAGTATCCCGTAAAAGGTTTTTCAACTACTATATGTTTTCCTGCCTCTAAAGAGGTTATAGAAACTTCTTCATGAACATATCCCGGAGTACAAACATCAATAACATTTACCTCGGGAAGCATTTCTTCTAGGGAATCAAAAGACTTAATTCCACGTTTTTTCGCAAAATCTTTACGGTGTTCCCTGGTAAGTGAAGTAATTCCAACTACTTCTATATCTATATCCGTTACCCGCTGATAGGCAGTGTAATGAAATTCGGCAGCAAAACCGCAACCAACAATTCCAATTCGGATAGAATTGTCCATAAGTATAATCTCCCTTCATTGCTTACTAAAAATAAACATGTACTGGCTGAGAGATTTAATCCCAATCCCTCCCCTATTAATCCATTAAATATCCACCATTGACATCCAGGACTTCTCCGGTGATAAATTTTGCTTTATCTGAAACCAAGAATACTACTGCTTCTGCTATATCCTCAGGTTCGCCCATTCGGCCAAGTGGTATATCAGCAATAATACTTCTTCTTTTTTCCTCTGACCATTCCTTGCTCATATCTGTTTTAATGGCATGGGGTGCAACAACATTAACATTTATGTTATAGGGGGCTAACTCTCTGGCTAATGACTTTGCCAGGCAAATCATGCCTGCCTTAGAGGCTCCATAACAAGGGGCAGAGGCAAGATCTCCGACCTTTCCTGCAATAGAGGAAATATTTACTATTTTACCGTATCTCTGCTTTTTCATAATTCCCGCGACCGCTTTCATACAATTGAAAGCACCTTTGAGATTTACGTCAATAACTCTATCCCAATCTTCTTCCTTAAGATCCTCTATCAAGCCACGCTTGATAATGGCTGCGTTGTTTACCAAAATATCAACTCTTTTAAATTTTTTAATAACTGATTGTACCATTTGATTAACTTCTTTGCTATCTGAAACATCTACCTGGATAGCCAAAGCTTTCCAACCTAAGGATTTAATTTCCTTGGTTACTTTCTCAGCTGTCTGAATATCAACATCATTAATAATGACGCTTGCTCCTTCCCGGGCTAATGCAATCGCTATAGCCTTTCCTATGCCTCTACCAGCACCGGTTATTATGGCTACTTTATCAACTAAATCCATTTGCCTACCTCCTTATAAAATCTTCCTTTTGGTTAACTGGGGATTAACCATTGCCCTGGGTAATCCTCCCTTTAAAACTGCACGAACTGACTCGGCAACCTTAGTCTTCAACTCCACATAGGATTCCTCTGAGTAAAAAGAAATATGGGGTGTAATAATTATATTGTCCAATTTTACTAGAGGGTCTTCCCAATCGGGTGGTTCCTTCTCCATTACATCCAAAGCTGCACCGGCAATCCATTTTTCCTTTAGTGCTATGTAGAGATCCTTTTCATTAATAACTGGACCACGGGAAGTATTGATCAAATAAGCAGTTTTTTTCATTAATTTTAACTCATTCTCTCCAAAAGAATGTCTTGTTTTATCTGTTAATGGGACATGAATTGAGATAAAATCCGAATTGGTCAATAACTGAGGAAGTTCAACCAGCTTTACTCCTATATCAACTTTAGATACATAGGGATCATAAGCCATTACTTTGAAGCCAAATCCCAAAGATTTTTGTGCTACCATCCTGGCAATCCTGCCTAAACCAAAAAGACCTAAAGTTTTCCCTTGGGTTCGAAAGAGAGGTTTAGCCAGGGTAAAATCCCACTTTTTTTCTCGTACTTTTCTATCCAATAAAGCTATCCCTCGGGCACATGCTAAAATTAGGGCTATACTATGAGTAGAAACTTCATCAACACAATAATCGGGAACATTAGCCACAATAATATTATGTTCGGTAGCTGCTTCAACATCGATATTGTCTACCCCTACGCCATAGCGAGCAATTATTTTACAACACTTTAATGACTTAATTACTTTCCTGGTAAAGGGAGCATATTGATTGATAATTCCATCGGCATCTGACGCTACTGCTATTACATCTTCTTCTGTTGTACAAGTTTCCAGAGTAAGCTCCGGATTAATTTCACTCAATATTTTCTTTTCTATTTCCACAGACGGATGATCACAATCTGTAATGATGATTTTAAACTTTTTATTAGACATAGAGCAGTCTCCTTTTCAAATGATATGTTTATAGTTTATGTTTCTATCTAATCTTCATTGTATTCATTTTACCCAAAAATCAGGTCGGGAACAAAAGTAACAATGCCCGGGAAGAATACGCATAATAATACCACAAACACGACAGCTAAGAAAAAAGGCCAACTTTCCTTCACAAATTCACCTATGGAACAATCCATGATAGAACAAACAGAATACATGGCCACTCCTACCGGTGGAGTTAACAAACCGATAGCACAGGTAATGACCATGACAACCCCAAAAAATACTAAATTTACACCCAGTGCTTTCATAATGGGAACCAGAATGGAAGTCAATAATAAAATAATAACCGTGGAATCCATGACAGTCCCCAAAAATAAGAGAAATAGTAAAATAATGAAGGTAATAATTAAAGGATTTTCGCTTAATCCCAAAAGATATTGAGATAATAATTGCGGTATCATCTCCCAGGTAATTCCATAACTCACCAGACCTGATAGGGCGATTAAATACATAATCATACCAACATCCAGTATAGTATTATAAATTGCACTTTTAAACTTTTCCCAGGTTAATTCACGATAGACAACCAAGCCTACGGCAAAGGCATAGACACAAGCGAGAGCTCCGGCTTCTGATGGGAGCAACAGACCTAATCTCAAACTCACTAACAGAATAATCGGGAATAAAATTGCCCAGATACTACTCAGAAATGTAGCTATCATCTCTTTTGCAGGCACCCTCTCCTTATTCTGCGGAAGATAACCTCTTTTTTTTGCGGTAATTGATACGGTAACCATTAAAAAAAGCATCATTAAAAGACCGGGAACAATTCCGCCGGCAAAAAGGCGTCCAATGGAGACTTCACCAATACTTCCGTATAATACCATACCAATGCTAGGTGGAATCGATATGGTAATTAATGCTGAAAACCCGTTTATCCCTGCCGAATAGCCACGAGCATAGCCTTGTTTAGTCATATCCGGTCCTAATATGCGTGACTCCATAGAAGCATCCGCAATAGCCGAACCTGAAACACCACCCATCATGGTGCTCATCACCACACTGGTTTGGGCTAGAGCGCCTGGTTTATGCCCGACTAAATCCGAAGATAATCTGACAAGTCTTTTAGTTATTCCGGTGTTATTCATCAAATTACCGGCAAAGATAAACGTAGGAATGGCAAGTAAAGTAAAATTTTGGGTTTGTGAAAGGATTAATTGAACCGGCATGGTAAACGGCAGGGTTGGCTGCTGGATAAAAAAGACAAATCCCGATATTCCTATGGCAAAAGCTACCGGCATACCCAACAACAGAAAAACAGCAAATAAAATAAAGACAAGTAACATTATCATTCCTCCTTAGTAAGTACTCGGGATCATTTAATCGTTTTGTCAATCATGGTGATCATATCGCACTATGGCTTTATTTCATCTTAAATATTTGAATCTTCTCACTTTTAATCAAATTCCATATCTTAAGCAGAATAGTTACAAGAAGAGATGTACATCCAACAGGAATACTTAAGGTAACCCAGGTATAACTAAATCCTGGAATGCCCTGATAAGCCCTGAATCTGGTAATAAAACAAAGCTTGATACCATATATAATAAGGAAAACTAGAAAGACAACGATGATGACATAATTAAGTAAAGTAATATAACTTTGAATTTTTTTGGGTAATTTGTTTACTAATATTTCTACTCTTACGTGCCGATTTTTTCTCATGGCAATATCGGCGCTGAAGAATACTGCCCAGGCAAAAAGAAAGGTCGAGGTATCCATTGCCCATCCAATAGGATAACCAATACTCCTTCCAAACCCTGCTGCAAATATAATCACTACCATCACAATGAAAAAAAAGCTGGATAAAAAATTCTCTGCATGACCGATAAATTCATAAGCTTGTTTAAATTTAATCAAGTAAATACCCCCTATCTGTCAGTAAAAGGATAATAAGTTCAGTGGATCCAAATATTCGTATGGATCCGCTTTAAAATGATTCGCCTTTTTGTCTGTTTTGGTTAATTGAAAACAAATTTCATAATCGTTATAAGAAAAGTATGATAGATATAATGGATGTTTTAATAATAACTTTGGTAAAATGAGGGCAAAGCATGTTTACCTTTGCTCCAATATTAGTAAATAGCTTTGCCCTCTTATTATCACAAAACTGTTGTTTATAGTGATAGACAAAACAAGATGTCAACTATGGTAAAGCTTCTAATTCCTTAATGATCTGTTCTCTCACGTCGGCAATACCCAGTACTTCATAAGCAGCCTTTCCTGCCTCTTTAAATGCCTCTATATCAACATCTTGAATGATTGTCATGCCTTTTTCCACTGCCCGTTTTCTGAAATCAGGAATCCCTTCTTCCATTCCATAAGAAGTTTCCAATCCAGCCCGATCACATTCTTCAATCAATATTTTCTGATATTCTTCAGGAAGGCTGTCAAACCATTTGGCACTTACCACTTCAAAGTTTATCAGCAGAAAATGCTTGGTTTCGCTAACATATTTCAGTACCTCAAATAGATTGGCACCAAAGATATTAGCGTAAACCAATTCCGCCCCGTCCGCTGCTTTCTGTTGTAATGCCGTATAGATTTCTCCGAAATTAATAGCTGTGGGTACTGCACCCAGTGCTCTCACAGATTCCTGCCAGATAGGAGCAGGGGGGGTCCTGATACGAAGTCCTTTTAAATCTTCAGGTGATCTGATAGGCTTATTGGTCATAAAATGTCTGAAACCCTGCACCCAATTAAAAGAAAGAACCTTTAACCCATATTTGGTAGCCAATTCTTCATTCCATTGTTTCACAGTAGGAAGCTGATTTAGTTTTACAACATCTTCAATACTATTTACAAAATAGGGACCATTCATTACTGCAATTCCGGGAACATAATTTCCCAGGCGTGCTGAATCGGTATTCTGTCCCACATTAACACCCTGGCGAATCTGTTCTATGATGTCCTCTTCAACACCCAACTGTGCACTATGGAAAACTTGGATCTCTAATCCACCATTTGTTCTTTCTTTAACTCGTTCAGCCCAATTTAGAAAACCCTGATGATAGGGTTCATTGGGAGAAAGTACATGGTTAAACTTCAGCACATATTTCGCCTCCGCAGATACCATCAAAGAACATATCGATATTAATATTACAGTCATTAACAAAATTATACTTAGTTTTTTCATCTCATCTTTCCTCCTAATTAATTTTATTTAACATTGAACTAATAATGTTAGTTACAAAATTTACTTTTTATATTATTTCTCTCAGCTTATCACCTCCCCTTTAAAGCCATACCTAAATTTCGTCCTAATCATCCGGTGAGAATCGGCTTTAACCTTTTTTATTACTCTCTTTTACCGCTGGACTCGCCCCGAGGAAGCTCCCCCCATTAAACTTTCTACTTCCTTCAGCGAAAGCAGAGGCAAATCGCCAGGAATAGAATGTTTAAGGCAAGATGCCGCTACCGCAAATTCAAGAGCCTCTTGATCATTATGCAAGTTATTAAAACCATAGATTAAGCCTGCCGCAAAAGTATCTCCCCCTCCCACTCTGTCGACAATATCATGAATTTCATACTTCCTAGAAATATAAAATTCTTTTCGATTATTCAGCACTGCCGCCCAGCCATTGTCATCTGCAGAATGGCTTTCTCTTAGTGTAATGGCTATTTTTTTTATATTGGGATACAGTTCCAGTACTTGTTCAGTTAATTCTCTATATTTTTCAGCTTGCAGCTTTCCCGACTCTACGTTAATATCTACCTTCACTCCTAAAGATTTCTGGCAGTCCTCTTCATTCCCTAGGGCAATATCCACATATTTTACCAATTCATTCATTACCTCAATAGCTGATTTCCCATATTGCCATAATTTTTTTCTAAAGTTAAGATCACAGGAAATAGTGAGTCCCTTTTCCTGGGCTTTTTTTACTGCTTCTAAGGAAAGTTCTGAAGCCGAAAGAGAAATAGCTGGCGTAATTCCGGAAATATGAAACCAACTTGCTCCCTCAAATACTTTATCCCAATTAATATCACCGGGACTTGTTTCAGCAATGGCTGAATGAGAACGATCGTAAATAACTACAGAAGGTCTTTGGTTGGCCCCAGCCTCTAAAAAGTAGATACCCAATCTATTTCCTTTTCTCATGATAAGAGAAGTATCAATATTCTGTCTTTTTAGTTCTCTGATGCAAGCATCTCCAATAGCATTATCAGGAATCACCGAAACATAAGCTACATTCAAGCCAAATCGGGCTAATCCGACGGCTACATTGGCCTCTCCCCCTCCAAAGGTTGCTTCCAAAAGAGGGCTCTGGAAAAACCTTTCCCAATTAGGCGGTTTAAGCCGCAACATTATTTCTCCAAAAGTAATATATTTTTTCATGATCTTCTCCTTTTCAACGATTATTTCTGCAGAAGATGCAGGGCAAATCCGGATACTTCTTGATCTAAATAAACTGCTTTAAGTCTACCTTCCTTTTCTTTTGCGGTTTCTGGAAGAATGGAAATACCTTTCATTTTAAAGTAGGTTATTGCTCTTTTAATATCGTTAGTAGCCATGGCAATGTGACCATGTTTCCCCAGATATCCGTTTTTAATCACCTCAAAGACTGGGCTGGCAAAAATAGAAGTGGTACCTTCGTTTATAGGTAAAGAAAAAAGGTGCGACAGTAGGTTGGCAGAATTTAGGGCTTTATCCTTATTTTCTTCATTGATCCCCAGGTGGGAAAATTCAAAACCCAACATGGTTGAAACCGCTTCTCTGGTGAGTCGGGTAATCTCATTAAAATTACCCGAAGAAATTAGGTTATCTTTTACCATCCAACTGCCTCCACAAGCATGAACTTTTTTGTTGGATAGATAGGAAGTTAAGTTATTCAGGTTAATTCCTCCGGTGGGAATAAACTTTATACCTGAATATGGTGCCGACATAGAAGTAAGAAGTGGTAATCCCCCTGATGCTTCCGCTGGAAAAAATTTTACTACCTCAATTCCTCTCTCCAAAGCCATCTCAATTTGGGTTGGATTATTTATACCAGGAGTTATCGGAATCCTGTTTTCTATACAATAATCTACCACCTTTGGGTTAAAACCCGGAGAAACAATAAATCGAGCACCTGCAGAAACCGCCCTTTTTACCTGTTCAATAGTTAATACGGTCCCCGCGCCAACTAAAAGCGTTGGAAGTTTACTAGTTAAAGATTTTATTGACTCCTCTGCCGCAGAAGTCCTGAAGGTAATCTCGGCAATAGGGAGTTCACCAGCAAGAAGTGCTTTCCCTAAGGGAAGTGCATCTTCAGATTTTTCGATTTTAACTACCGGGACAATTCCTAATTCACCGATTCTTTCAAGGGTCTTATCCATTTAAATAATCTCCTTTATAAAAATATTGGTAATATTTTATGATTGAGCTTAGATAAAATGAAATTGTTTTTTATACTGGTCATATATTGATTCACTTTTTACACCTAACTAAAATAATTTTTTATCTTTCAATTTTCATTTAATGATAATTTGCCATTATATCCCAACTGTTTGGATATTTTTGCACTTGTTTCGATAAGAGCTTCTTTTAGGTTATTTTGTGCCTTTTTATCTACCCTAAAAATAGGGCTTGAAATACTAATGGCGGCTATAACT
>DSEL01000217.1 GCA_011056645.1 Candidatus Atribacteria bacterium | reverse complement strand
TGAAGATATAAGCCGCTATAATACCATCGATAAAATTTTAGGAGAGGCTTTTTTAAAAGATATATCTCGAGAGGATAAAATAATTTTAACCTCTTGTCGTATCACTTCAGAAATCTTAACCAAGATTGCTATAGGAAGAGTACCAGTAGTTGTTTCTCGAGCTGCTCCTACAGATTGGGCTGTGACGTTGGCACAAGAAATAGGAATAACCTTGGTGGGTTTTGTTCGAGGAAAAAGAATGAATATTTATACTCATCCCGAAAGGATAGAAGTATAATGGTTAAGTTAAGGAGTTGTTAAAAAGATTATGCCGGAAGAAGAGATAATTATTGCTATTGATCCAGGGACTAAAAAGTGTGGATATGCAGTGGTGAACTCTAATTTGAGTGTTTTACAAAGAGAAGTAATTCCCAAAGAGAAAATAGTGAACACAGTACAAGATAGTCTGAATATTTATCAGATAAATAAAATTAGTTTAGGAAACGGAACTAATTACCAGAAGATAGAAGAGAGATTAAAAAACCATTTTCCGCAATTAGAGGTAGTTTTAATAGAGGAAGAATTCAGTACTCTAAAAGCGAGAAAAAAATACTTTCAGGCGAATCCTCCCAAAGGTCTCCTTAAAATAATTCCCCTATCTTTAAGGGTGCCGTCTTGTCCTTATGATGATTTTGTAGCAATTCTTTTAGCAGAAAAGTATTTTAAAAATAAGTCGTTAATGAATAGTCAATAGTCGTGAGTTTTGATTTATATAAAGTATTGCTTTTAATGTAGTGGTCGGATTCATTCGACCCTAGTTTTGAGGGCTTGATAAATCAGCTCTTACTATCTACTGCACTCTTTACGCTATAATATGAAATACGAATTTAGTTTTTAAGAATAAATTAAAACGTTAAATTTTTGAATTAAATGGAGGTACATATCTTGACCAAAGTAAAAGTTTTTACTAATATTTTAAAAGCCAATGATAGCATAGCTCAAAAAAACAGAGATTTATTTAATAAAAATAAAGTGTATACTATTAATTTAATGAGCTCTCCCGGATCTGGGAAAACCAGCCTTTTAGAAAGGACCATAGATTCCCTGAAAAATGAAATAAAAATTGCAGTGCTAGAGGGAGATCTCCAAACCGCCAATGATGCTGAGAGGATAGAAAAATATAATATTCCGGTAACTCAAATAAATACTGATGGAGCTTGCCATCTTGATGCTAATATGGTAGATGGTGTATTGAACAACTATAACTTTAAAGAAACTGACCTTTTTGTTATTGAAAATGTGGGTAATTTAGTTTGTCCTGCAGGATTTGATTTGGGAGAAGATGATAGGGTAGTGATGGTGAGTATACCCGAAGGGGACGATAAGCCGATAAAATATCCGGTAATATTCCGTAAAGCAAGTGTAGTTTTAATCAATAAGATTGATTTATTGGCTTATACAAATTTTAATATAGCCAAAATAAAGAAAGACTCTTTAAATATAAATAGTAAAATTAAGATATTTGAAATTTCTTGTAAGACCGGAGAAGGTTTGAATAACTGGTTTGATTGGTTAAAAGAACAGGTAAGAAAAAAAAGAGATGAAAGTTAGAAAAAATATAATTATCAAAGGTATTGTACAGGGGGTCGGGTTCCGACCCTTTGTTCATAAATTAGTACAAAATTGTCATTTATCGGGGTGGGTCCTTAATACAAATCAGGGCGTGGAGATGGATATTGAGGGAAAAACGGAAGAATTAAATCATTTCATCAGTGACATAAAAAAAGAACTTCCTCCCTTGGCAAGGATTGAAAAAATAGAAGTAAATCAACTTCCCTTAACAGGTTACCAAGGATTTTACATTAAAAAGAGCATTGTTAAAGAAGAAGACGGTTTTGTATTAGTCTCTCCGGATATAAGTATATGTAAGGACTGCCTGGAAGAATTATATGACACATCAAATCGACGTTTTCGTTATCCTTTTATAAATTGTACTAATTGTGGGCCCCGTTTTACTATCATAAAAGATATTCCTTATGATCGCGAGAAAACTACGATGAGTATTTTTAAAATGTGCCCTCAATGTCAAAACGAATATGAAAACATAGAGGATAGAAGATATCATACTCAACCAAATGCTTGTACTGATTGTGGTCCGCAGTTGTCTCTTTATCAAAATAAAAAAAGAGTAGAAAATATTGACCCGATAGAAAAAGCTGTTAAACTTTTAAAAAAGGGGAAAATTGGAGCGATTAAAGGATTGGGAGGTTTCCACCTGGCTTGTGATGCAACTAATAATAAAGCAGTTGCAAGGTTGCGACAGTTAAAAAATAGAGAAATGAAACCCTTTGCCCTGATGTCTCCCGATTTAGAAATGATTAATCAATTTTGTGAAGTGAATAAGAAGGAAGAAAAATTATTAATCAATCAAGCCCGTCCTATTGTCCTCTTAAAAAAAAAGAAAAACAACTTAATTTCTCCTTTGGTTTCACCAAATAATAATTATTTAGGGGTAATGTTACCCTATACCCCGCTTCATTATCTTTTACTTAGAGATAAATTTCTCGCTTTAATCATGACCAGTGGGAACATTGCCGAACAACCGATCATTAGTGATAACCAGGAAGCCTTGGAGAAATTAGACGGAATTGCTGATTTTTTCCTTGTCTACAATAGAGATATATTTAATCGTTGTGATGATTCTGTATTGAAGATCATCAATAGTGATAAGGTATTTTTTCGAAGATCAAGAGGGTATGTGCCCTATCCAATCATTCTTGATTTTAAGTTGAAAGAAGTAATGGCTTTGGGTGGGGAATTAAAAAATACCATTAGTTTTTCAAAGGAAAATTATGTTTTTTTAAGTCAATATTTAGGAGATTTAAAGAGTGAAGACACTTTAAATTTTTTTAGAAAATCTATGGTGAATTTGAAGAAAATGTTTAGATTAAATCCGGAAATTATTGCTTGTGATCTTCATCCCGATTATCTTTCTACTCAATATGCAGAGCAACTAAAAAATGAAAAAGGCTTAAAAATAGTCAAGGTTCAGCATCATTATGCTCATATAGCAAGCTGTATGGTCGAAAACAATATTAAAGAAAAAGTAATTGGTGTGGCTTATGACGGTACAGGCTATGGCGATGATGGCAATATATGGGGAGGAGAGTTTTTATTATGCGATCTAAAGACATATCTACGGATTGGCCATTTAAAATATTTCCCTTTACCCGGAGGGGACAAAGCCATTATGGAGCCTTGGAGAATGGCTTATAGTTATTTATATTCTATTTTTGGCTTAAAAACCAAAACACTCGATATAAATTTTCTCCGCAGGATGGATTATGCTAAATTATCAATTATTGAAAAGATGATCAATAAAAATATAAATTCTCCGCTGACTTCCAGTTGTGGACGTCTTTTTGATGCAGCATCATCGTTAATTGGGATAAAAGATGTGATAAATTATGAAGGGCAGGCCGCAACGGAACTAGAATCCTCTTGTGCATCTGGAATAAAAGAGAAATATAAATTTCGCATCTATAAAGAAGGAAAGGAGTTCATTATTGATCCCCAAGAAATTTTTGTAGATATAATTAAAGATCTTAAAGAAGGAATAGATAAAAAGGTAATAGCTGCTAAATTTCATAATACGATTGCAGAGTTTACTCTTATTTTATGTGGTAAAATAAGAGAAAATACCGGCATTAATAAAATTGCTTTAAGCGGTGGGGTATTTCAAAACCGCTATCTGACCGAAAAAATTATCTTTCTATTGGAAAAGAATGATTTTCATGTTTATATTCAGAGAAAAGTTCCTCCCAATGATGGAGGGATATCTCTGGGACAAGCAGTAGTAGCAGGATATAAATAATGTATCGCGTATCGAGTGGAGAAAGGAAATTAAGAGCCAGAATTCAGGGGTCAGAAGATTATCAGCGGATGGTGTTTATACAAATCCAAAGTTCGTAATGACAGAAAACCCGATAGATTAATTACTGATGATTTAAGATTTAAAAACCAAAAACTAATGACCAAAAAATTGTATTTAATACTAACGACTATTCACTAACGACTAACGACTAATTTAATTGGCAAATTGGTGAATTGATTAATTAATTTATAGCCCTTATTTATAGGAAGGAAAAGATGTGTTTAGCTATACCGGGAAAAATAAAAAAAATATTTAATGACCATACTGCTGAAATAGAAATAGGCGGGATCATAAAGAATATCAGCATAGATCTTGTTCCTCATGCTGTAATGGGCGATTATGTACTTTTGCATGCTGGTTTTGCTATCGAAGTGATTGATCAGAGAAAAGCTTTAGAAATATTTAAAGCTTGGGAGGGAAAATTAGATTGAAATATGTTGATGAATATAGAAATAAAGAAATAGCCCAGAAAATTATAAGAAAAATTAACAGCATTTCCAAGACGAAAATTAACTTGATGGAAGTCTGCGGAACTCATACCGTTACGATATTTAGAAATGGAATACGGAAAATCTTACCCTCTAATATTAACCTTCTCTCTGGTCCAGGGTGTCCAGTATGCGTTACCCCTATTTCCAATATCGATGAAATAATTGCCCTATCTAGAGGAAAGAATTTTATTATAACTACTTTTGGAGATATGATCAGAGTTCCTGGTTCTACCTCCACTTTAGAAAAAGAAAAGAGCGAGGGAGCAGATATCAGGATAGTTTACTCTACTTTAGATACTTTAAAGATCGCTCGGGATAATGCTTCTAAAGAAGTTTTATTTATGGGAGTGGGGTTTGAAACAACTTCTCCTACCATAGCCCATGCTATATTAACCGCACAAAAAGAAAAGATTAATAATTTTTCTGTTTTAAGTGTAGCAAAGATTATGCCTCCGGCAATGAAAGCTTTAATCGAGGGTCAAGAAGTAAACATTGATGGCCTTATCTGCCCGGGGCATGTAAGTGTTATTATCGGTAGCATACCTTACAATTTTATTGCTGCACAATATAAAATACCTTGTGTAATCTGTGGATTTGAACCCCTGGATATTTTACAGGGTATTTATATGTTGGTCAAACAGATTGAAGAGGGTAAAGCAGAGGTGGAAATACAGTATGAAAGGGCAGTCAAGCCCGGAGGGAATAAAATCGCCTTAGATAAAATTAACCAGGTATTTCAAGTAGTAGATTCTAATTGGAGAGGAATAGGTCATATCTCTTTTAGTGGATTGGAGATAAAAGATGAATATGAAAAATTTAATGCAAGAAAATTTAAAATAGAAATAGAAGAGACTAAAGAATCCGGAGACTGTCGTTGTGGGGAAGTATTAAGAGGAGTAATGACGCCTCCCGAATGTCCTCTTTTCAGAAAAGTCTGTTCTCCCGAAAACCCTCAAGGAGCATGTATGGTTTCTACCGAAGGCACTTGTTCCGCCTACTATAAATACAATTAAATTAGTCGTTAGCAAAAAATACAAGATATAAACTGGTTATCGGTTTACAGTTTTCAGTTATTAGTTCTTAGTAAGTAGGTGTGTATTACTATATACTTCTCTTGTTAACGACTAAATATGAAAGGGAAAAATAATGGAAGAAAAGAAGATATTACTAAGTCATGGTAGTGGAGGGAAATTATCTTTTAATCTAATTAGAAAATTGTTTTTATCTAATTTTAATAACCCTTATCTGGAAAGACTTGATGATGGTGCGATATTAAATATTGAGGGATTAAAATTAGCCTATACTACCGATTCTTACACAGTAGACCCTTTGTTTTTTAAGGGAGGAAACATTGGAGAACTGGCAGTTTACGGAACAGTTAATGATTTGGCTATGTGTGGAGCAATTCCCAAGTATTTAAGCTGCTCATTTATTATTGAAGAGGGATTTTCTTTAAATTTATTAGAAAAGATTGTTTTAAGTATCAGGGATGCTTCAGAGATTGCCCAGGTTGATATAGTGACTGGAGACACCAAAGTAGTGAATAGAGGGGCTGCCGATAAAATATTTATTAATACTTCGGGCGTAGGAATAGTGAAAGAAGGAGTAAATATTTCCGGAAGTAATGCGAAAGTCGGAGATGTAGTTTTAATAAACGGTTATATTGGCAGTCATGGGATTGCGGTGTTATCGGAAAGAGAGGGTTTAAAATTTGAAACAGAGATAAGGAGTGATACTGCCCCTCTTTCTTCTTTGGTAGCAAATATGTTAGATATATGTAAAGATATCCATGTGCTAAGAGATCCCACACGAGGAGGATTATCTACTACTCTGAACGAAATAGCTTTATCTTCAAGGGTAGATATAGAGATAAACGAAGGTGATATCCCTATTCAGGAAGAGGTAAGAGCAGCTTGTGAAATATTAGGTTATGATCCCTTGTACCTTGCCAATGAAGGTAAATTGGTTGCTTTTATTCCCTCGGAAATTGCTCCCGATATGCTAAAAAAGATGAAAGAGAATAAATACGGAAAAGAATCAAGAATTATCGGCAGAGTATTAAAAAAATCGGAGGGAAAAGTTTATCTAAATACAGCCGTTGGTGGAAAAAGAATAATTGATATGTTAACTGGAGAGCAGTTACCCAGGATATGTTAATTAAATAACCTATTAGCCAATTTCCCAATGCACCAATTGACTAATTAATGGAACAATTGGCGAATCTGTGAATTGGTAAATCGGGTAATCGGTTAATTAATCTCTATCTTAATCGGTCAATCGATAAATTGGTGGATCGGTGAATTAATTAATTGGAAAATTGGTAAATCGATCAATATTTATAAAGGGCGGTGTTCGAGTATGGTAGCAAAAGAAAATAGTGCTTATGTTAGATTGGCGAAGGAGACTATAGAAAATTATATCAAAGAGGGGAAAATAATTACTCCTCCTCCGGACCTCCCCGAAAAAATGATTAAACAAAAGGCGGGAGTGTTTGTTTCACTTAAAAAAGGGGGGAATTTGAGAGGATGTATAGGTACTTTTGTACCTACTCAAAAAAGTATAGCTCAAGAGATTATAAAAAATGCCATTAGTGCTGCTGTTGATGATCCTCGTTTTTCTCCGGTAACCACTTCTGAATTAGATAGTATCACGATTTCAGTGGATGTATTATCTTCTCCTGAGGAAATTCATGATATCTCGTCGGAACTTGACCCTAAAAAATATGGAGTATTGGTTAGCAGTGGTTACAAAAAGGGATTATTGCTGCCTGATTTAGAAGGCGTAGATACTGTAGAGGAACAGGTAGATATTGCTAAACGCAAAGCAAGTATTTATCCCGGTGAAAAAGTGAAATTATATCGGTTCGAAGTGAAAAGATATTATTAATTAGATACTGTGTTAAAAGTCAACTCACAAACTCTCCTAAAAGACACGATATTTGATTTTTAGTATTTTAGTTTTAAATCGCTACATACTCCGTCTTATTATGGTAGATGG
>DSEL01000216.1 GCA_011056645.1 Candidatus Atribacteria bacterium | reverse complement strand
TTTCAGTATAATTTGCCTTTCATGTTTCCATTATTTGATTTATAAAGTCTATCATTTTAAAAAAGGTTTTTCAAATACATCTTTCTTATTCTTATCTTATTATCGTAAAACCTAAAATAATCTTTACTTTGAATTTGAAAAATGATACACTTTATGACAAATGTTAAAAATCATATATATAAATTTTGGAAGGAGTTTTTTAATGAATAAAGCTACAAACATTTTTAAAACTACTGCTATTTTAAGTTTTTGTTTTTTGATCTTATTGATGTTGATTCCGTCGGTTGTTTTGGCGGATGAAGGTACCACCGGTACTGAAACAAATCAGGAAGAGGCTGAAGTTATTCTTCCCCCCGAGACTATATTGTCTTCTTTTGAGGGAAACACCATTACTCTTGGTGAATTTAATCAATTATGGGAACAGATTCCGGAAGAGAATAAACTACAACTGGATAAGCGTTTAGTTCTTGACCAGATGATATCAGAAAAGCTACTTATTCAGGAAGCAAAAAATATGGGTTTAGAAGAAGACGAGGATGTAAAAGAACAGATTAAAAGGATGACCGAACAGATCATGGTTCAAGTCCTGATAGAAAGAGAAATATTAGATAAGGTAGAGGTTAATGAGGAAGAAATTTCAGAATACTATGAACAAAACAAAATAAACTTTACCGAAAAAGAGCAAATTCACTTGTATAATATTTTATTAAACACAGAGGAAGAGGCTCAAGCTGTTTTAGAACAATTAAAAGCGGAAGGAGATTTTAGTGAAATTGCCAAAGAAAAATCTACCGGTCCCAGTGCAGCTCAAGGTGGAGATTTAGGCTATATATCCAAAGGCACAATAATCCCGGAAATTGAAGAAGTCGTCTTTGCCTTAGAAATAGAAGAATTAAGCAATATCGTAAAAACCGATTACGGTTTTCATATTTTAAAAATCACCGATAAAAAAGCAGAAACTATAAAAACTCTTGAAGAGGTCAAAGAAGAAATCATCCAAACCTTACTGCCTACTAAACAAAAAGAAGCCTTTGATAATCTATTAAATGACTTAAAATCTAAGGTCGAAATTATCATTAATGAAGAGGCATTACAATAAGAAGAGTAGCATAGAACCTAAAGCGTTTAACGTATAGAGAGTAGGGGTTCGATAAATCGAACCCCTACAAATTACTAATTACTGTGTTTTATATGCTATCCGCTACTGGTTATAATTTTTCCAGGGGTGCAAAATTCATCGATAACTTTTTTAATCCCGCTTTTTCAAAATCTACTGTAATAAAAATATCATTTTTAGTATCACTTTTATTTAAAATAACTCCTACTCCCCAATCCGCGTGCCTTATTTTATCCCCCACTGCTACTTCAATTTTTTCTTTTTGCTTTTCAAGCGAAGGAATTTCTTCTCCTTTTTCTTCTAAGTACGCTTTTTCCTTAAGGTGCTTCGGAATCTCTGAAAAAAATCGTGATACACTGTTAAATAAAGTATTACCATTCAAATTTCTTCTCCAGGCATAGGTTAGATATAATCTTTCTTTCGCTCTGGTCATCCCCACATAACATAACCTTCTTTCTTCTTCTAATTCCTCCTCACTATGAAGAGAACGAGAATGAGGAAAGATGCCTTCCTCAAATCCGGTAATAAAAACTACCGGAAATTCTAAACCTTTAGCACTATGCAGGGTCATAACTGTAACTACATCCTCCTCTCCTTTATAAAGATCAATATCAGTGATTAAAGCAACGTATTCCAGGAAGGCAGTGATAGATTTATCTTCGTTGTTCTCTTCAAATTCTTGTACTGCCAGGATCAATTCTTTTATATTTTCAATTTTGATTTCCGCTTTAAATTCCCCTTCTTTTTTTAATTCCTCATAGTAATTGATTTTTCTAATTAATTCTATGAGCAGTTCGCTCCCCTTGATTTCTTTTTTCTTTTTGCTCAGCTCATCAATCAAAAAAACAAATTTGTCTATTGATTTTTTTCGTTCTGAAGAGATTTTTAATACCCTTAGTCCCTGTTTTAAAGCATGGTGAAAATCTAAATTACCTTTTCTGGCAATTTCCTCTATTTTGCTTAAAGTAATTTTACCTATACCTAAGGTGTGATTATTAATGATCCTTAAAAAACTCACTCCGTCTTTTTGGTCATAAATAAAACGCAGGTAAGCCAGAATATCTTTGACCTCTTTTCTCTCGTAAAATCTTAAACCACCAACTATTTTAAAAGGAATGCCTTGTTTACTAAATATCTCTTCAAATGCCCTCGATTGGGCGTTAGTCCGATATAAGATAGCAAAATTTTTAAAAGTTTTACCTTCTTCTTTGTTTAGTTTTATTATCTCTTGGCTTACCAATAACGCCTCATCCAGGGCGCTGATTGCTTCAAAACAAATTATCTTTTCTCCACCCTTTTTATCGGTCCAAAGTTCTTTGTCTTTGCGCTTCCTATTATGTTTTATCAGGTTAGTTGCTCCTTCTAATATCACTTTAGTAGATCTATAGTTCTGCTCTAATTTAATGACTTTACTTTGAGGAAAATCCTGTTCAAATCTTAAAATATTGCTTAAATCAGCTCCCCGGAATTTATAGATACTCTGATCGGGATCACCAACTACAAATAAGTTATGATCTTGGTGGGAAAGTAATTTTACTAACTGATATTGGGCTACATTTATATCCTGATATTCATCCACTAAAATAAATCTAAATTGATTCTGATAATTTTCCAAAACATCCGGTCGCTCTTTAAATAGTTTCACGGTTAATAAAATAAGATCTCCAAAATCCATAGCATTATTTTCTAATAAATCTATTTGATATTGTTGATAAACGCTTGCGGCAATCTTCTTAAAATAGCCAATAGCGTTATACTCAAACAATGCACTATCCTCTAAATTATTCTTTGCTTGGTCAATTATTGCAGCAATAACACTGAGGCTAAATTTTTTATTATCTAAGTCGAGGGTAACAAGGCACCTTCTAATCATGCTAAGTTGATCACTTTTATCATAAATAATAAAATTTTTATCGTAACCCAGAATATCTGCCTCCTGACGTAAAATCCGTGCACAAATAGAATGAAAAGTACCCATCCAAGTTCCTTTTATCATATTTCTATTAGAAATAATTTCGCCTAATAACTCAATCCTATTTTTCATCTCCTGTGCAGCTTTGTTGGTAAAAGTAACGGCTAGTATATTTCCGGGATTTATTTTCTTTTGAAAAATTAAGTAAGCAATTCGGTGAGCCAGAACTTTTGTTTTGCCACTGCCTGCACCGGCAATAACCAATATGGAAGCTTCTTTTGCTTTTACTGCTTCTTGCTGTTTAGTATTCAATTTTTCCAATATTTTCATCTTTTTCTATAACTCCCATTTTCCAAAGTTTTTCTCTAAGAGTCCTGATGTGATTTCCATTCCAAAATATTTTTCCACACTTAGGGCATCTTTTAAACCAATACCCTTTACCAAAAACATCACCTGGAATCTCTCCTTGAATTTCCTTTTCACGGACTAGCTGCAAAAAGCTATTGCAAGTTGAACATCTACAAAATAGATTTTCTTTATATATTTTTAACCTCAGTCCTTTTATAACTTGTTCTAATTGCCCGTCAAGATCATCTTTGCAAAGAAAAAAAATCCAGGGTAATTTTCTTAAAAACTTTACCCTGGATAACAAAATTCTATGTTCTCGTTTGGCTATATTAATAACTGATGTATAATCATTTTGAAAATACAGGACATCAAAACCTAAAATTCTGAGCAAAATTGCTAATTTTTGCAATCTATAAACTGCAAATCGATTTACTTTCATAATTTATTTTAAAAGATTTTCTAACCTGTCCAAGCCCTCTTTAATATCTTCCATAGATGTAGCATAAGATAACCTCAGATATCCTTCGGCTTCAAATGCACTTCCCGGAATTAAGGCAACTTCTATTTCCTTTAAAATAAAACAAGAGAGGTCAAATGAATTATCAATCTTCTTACCGTTATATTCAATTCCTCTATCTAATATTTTTCTTATATTAGGAAAGGCGTAAAAAGCTCCGGCTGGGGTAAGACAGGTCACTCCATTTATTTCCTTTAATCTTTTCACCATATATTTTCTTCGCTCATCGAAGGCTTTTCTCATCTCTTCGATAGCATCTTGTTTACCTTTTAAAGCTTCCACACTAGCTTTTTGAGCAATAGAATTAGGGTTAGAGGTACTATGCCCTTGAATATTGGACATACCTTTAATAATCTCTTCCGAACCTGCAGCATAACCAATTCTCCAGCCAGTCATAGCATAAGATTTAGATACTCCGTTGATAGTGATGATTTTTTCTTTTATTTCATCACTAAGTGAAGCTAAGCTTAAATGTTTTGCATTATCATAGATCAATTTTTCGTATATTTCATCACATATACAATAGATATTATATTTAAGG
>DSEL01000215.1 GCA_011056645.1 Candidatus Atribacteria bacterium | reverse complement strand
CCTTAATATCATTAAATTTTTCTACACCGATTCCGCATTCAAAATTAGAACTAACTTGTTTTACATCGTCTTTGAACCTCTTTAATGAAGAGATTTTTCCTTCGTAAATTAATTTACCATCTCTAATAACTCTTATATTATCATTATTAGAAATTTTACCCTCTAATACATAACTTCCTGCAATAGTACCAATTTTGGGTATTTTAAATACTTCCCTAACTTCTGCTTGTCCGCAGATATATTCTTCGATTTTTGGTTTTAAGTAACCCTTTAAAGCAGATTTAATTTCATCTATAAGATCATATATAATCTTATATAATCTAATGTCTACCTTTTCGGATTTGGCTATTTTCTGTACACTTGTATCAGGGCGAATGTTAAAACCAATAATGATTGCTTTGGAAGCAGAGGCTAACATAACATCTGTTTCGGTAATGTTGCCTACACCTGCATGAATAATGTCAACTTTTACTTCTTCAGTTGCAATTTTTATCTTCTTTATTGCTTCCTGCAAAGCATCCAATGAACCTTGTGTATCAGTCTTTAAAATGATATTTAACTTATCTAACTTTCCTTCTTGCATCTCTAAAAACAAATTATCTAAAGAAAGTGAGGATTTTGCTGTAATTTTGCTTCTACCTTCATCTTCTCTTTCGTTAATTATAATTTTAACCAGTTTATCATCGGGTACTATCTGGAAGTAATCACCAGCTTGGGGCATTTTACAAAAACCTATAATTTCAACCGGAGTAGAAGGACCTGCTTTTTTAATGCTTTTTCCTTTATCGTCAATTAGGTTTCTAATTTTACCGTAGGATAATCCGGCAATGAAATAATCACCAACTTTTAACGATCCATCCTGAATTAACACTGATGCAATTATTCCTCTTTTCTTGTCTAATTTTGTTTCTATTATTAACCCTATTGCCGGAATATCAGGATTTGCCTTTAAATCTAACATTTCTGCTTGCAAGGAAATAGTTTCCAATAATTTTTCAATACCTTTACCTTGAAGGGCAGAAATCTCCACCATTAGAGTATCTCCTCCCCATTCTTCGGAAACTAAATCATATTTAGTTAATTCTTTTTTTACTTTTTCGACATTAGCATTGGTTTTATCTATTTTATTTATTGCTACTAAAATAGGCACATTTGCTGCTTTTGCATGATTTATTGCCTCGATAGTTTGAGGCATGACACCATCATCTGCCGCTATAACTAAAACTGCAATGTCAGTAGCTTTTACTCCTCGAGCTCTCATGGTAGTAAAAGCTTCATGCCCCGGGGTATCAATGAACACAATTTTTTTATGATCTATATTAATTTGATATGCTCCAATTCTTTGGGTAATTCCACCTACTTCTCCTTTGGTTACATCGGTCTTTCGAATAGTATCCAGAAGAGTAGTTTTACCATGATCAACATGTCCTATTACAGTAACTACAGGAGGCTTGGAAATTAAGTTGACAGCTTTATCCTTTTTTTGGAGGCTGCTTTTAGTTTTTAATTTTTCAGATAATTCTATCTCATAACCATATTCCTTGGCGATTTGTTTTAAGATATTTATCGGAACTTCTTTGTCGATCGAACTTATTGTTTCAAATTTTATAATTTTTTGTATAATCTCTGATAAAGAAATTTTTAATTGCGAAGAAAGTTCTTTTAAATTAGGAAGTTTGGTAATTTTAATCACTTTAAGTTTCTTCTTTTTTTCTTTTATCTGTTTTTCTTTTTCTGCTTCAATAACTTCCTTAATTAAATCAATAGTATCCTCATCTAAAGTGCTCATATGGTTTTTAACTTTAATTCCTTCTTTATTTAAAAACCCTATCAGTTCTTTAGCGGGAGCCTTATCTTTAAACATTTTTCTTACTTTTCCTATTTCGGATTTGAATTTAGGAGCGATTCTTTCTGCGGCATAGGTT
>DSEL01000214.1 GCA_011056645.1 Candidatus Atribacteria bacterium | reverse complement strand
ATATTGAGTCTTCTATTGAAGTACTATCACTTTTAAAAGAATTGATGGGAAAATCAATTTAAAAACTGTTTCAACCAATATTGAACCTCTTCAGGTGAAGATAATCGAAAATCAGCAGCAGATTTTTGGGCTTTATTCGCAATAAGGATACCGGTTCCTCGGGTTCGAAGAATGCGAAAGGCATCTTCATCGGTGGTGTCATCTCCCAAATAAAAAATCTTTCCCTCAGACCAGTCGACTCCCAGAGTATTTAATATCCATAAAACTGCCTTACCTTTATTCCATTCAATGTTTGGCAAAAATTCAATAACTTTTTTCCCTTTCAATACACGGATATTTTCTCTATTTTCTTTTAGAACTTTATTTAATGGCAACTTCAGGCTGGTTAGATCTTTTTTTAGTACCTGTCTATAATGAATGGCCACACTCATCTTTTTCTTTTCTACTATGACTCCAGGAATGTGAGATAATGATTTATCTACAATTTTGGAGATATTTTGAATAAGCGGTAAAAATTTTTTTGCTTTAGGATGTAACATAGAAGTACCTGGTCCAATAATTTCCAATCCATGATCTCCAACATAAAAAATTCCCGGGATGTCCACTAAAGCTTGTATATTTTTTACTCCCCTTCCACTTACAATCGCACATTTATATTGTAGAGATAACTGCTTGACAATTTCTTTCATCTCCGGAGATATCTTAGCCAGAGCTGGCCGCTCGACAATAGGGGTTAGGGTACCATCATAATCGAAAAAGAAGACAGCTTTTTCTTTCCCTTCCATTATTTTGTAATCGGAATAAAGGTACCGGGGGTTTAAAAAGATTTTTTTATTTTCAATGGGAAAGATTGGTGTTGATTCCAAAAGATGAGGAGGATATCGATTAAACCACTTATCAATCCATTTTGCCTGTAAATCGCTTAAATTCTGAATGACAATATCCGCCCCCTTTGTAAAAAAATGTTCTGTTTCATTTTCTTCTTTTGTAGTTTTACATCCTACAATAAGGGCAAAACCGTTATCTCGAGCAGATTCTATATCTTCTGGTTGAGTAAGTAATGCCATGGTTTCTGCAGGAGAAATTCCAATTTTATGTATAGCCTGAATGAAGGGATTTACATCTTTAGTGCTGGAAAAAGTTTTTTTATCAGGCAATAGCAATCTAATTTTTAAATCCGATCTACCTAATTTTTTCGTAAATTCAATTATTTGCTTATTGCGTAATGCATTTTCTTTTTCCCAATCCAACCGAAAAAGAAGTGCTTTAAAATTTTTTTGTTTCATAAGATATCCTATATACTTTATATTTGCCGATTATTATAGTAACTATCAAAATAATATTAATAAAGCCAATGGATGTCAAGAAAAAGTAGTATCTTTTGATTATTGCTGTATAGATTATAAGGTCATTAGAAGGATACATAAAATATATCAGTGATTCTTTCTTTTGTACGCACTTGACACCATTATAATAAAAAGTATACTATTAAAAAAAATTCGGAGGATATCTTATAAAATAAGGTAAATATAACAATAGCCTATGAAAATAAAAGAAAGGGGAACATAATATGCATGATATCGAGGAATACAGGGCGATAATCGGGGATAAATTATTTTTTGATTTATTTAAAAAAGCAAGGAAGCTCACTTCAAAGTCAATTCTAAACATTAATTCTACTGCTCAGGGCGGAGGAGTGGCTGAAATATTAGAATCTCTAATTATTCTCATGAATGAGCTTGGTATTTTCGCCGGATGGAGAATACTCCATGGAAACCCCGATTTCTTTACAATTACCAAAAAGTTTCACAATGCCTTACAGGGAAACTCAATAAATCTTTCAAAAATTAAGAAAGAACTCTATCTTAAGGTTAATCAAGAATTTTCAGTTTTTACTCACATCAATAATCATGATGCTATCATTATTCATGATCCTCAACCTTTACCTTTGATTAAGTATTACACAAAAAAACAACCCTGGATCTGGCGCTGTCATATTGATTTATCCAACCCTCACCCTGAATTATGGTATTATCTGGAAAACTTTATTCTTCGTTATGACAGAATCATTGTTTCCAGTGATAAATATAAATCTGAAAAACTACCTGTTCCTCAAAAAGTAATCGCTCCTGCGATCAATCCTCTATCACCTAAAAATAAAGAGTTGTCACAACAAGATATTAACAAATATCGTAAAAAATATAAAATATTAGATGACAAACCTATTATTGCCCAGATATCTCGTTTTGATTATCTAAAGGATCCGTTAGGGGTTATTAAGGTCTTTAAAAAAGTAAGATCTCACATTGATTGTCGTTTGGTTTTATGTGGTAGTATGGCTATCGATGATCCGGAAGGGATAAAGGTATACCAGCAGATAATAAAAGCAGCTCAAAACATGATTGATAAAAAAGATATTATTATATTAAATGTAGAAAATGACATTCTGGTTAATGTGCTCCAGCGTATTTCCAAGGTTATTATTCAAAAATCAATAAAAGAAGGATTTGGTTTAACCGTTTCTGAAGCCTTGTGGAAAGAAACCCCGGTAGTCGCTTCTAATGTAGGAGGAATACCACTGCAGATTACCGATGGTCAAAATGGTTATCTGGTTGACCCCGTAGATTATGATGGCTTTACAGAAAGAATTATCTACCTTTTAGAAAACCCTTTAGAAGCAGAAAGGATAGGGAAAAAAGGCAAAGAAACGGTAAAAGAAAAATTCCTGATCACCCGCCTACTTATAGATTATGTTGATTTATTAAACGAAATGATTTAGAAATCAAAACTAATAAACCTGATCGAAACCATATTTAAAAATAAAATTACCCGCATAATCCGGTATGCATACATAATCCGAATCCCATAAAGAATTTATGAATTATCCATAAAAACTAATAGACTATAGGGACACATTTCCGATGATTAGCAGATTCCAACCATTCTCTTGCTAATTTAGTGAATATTTAATTATCAAACAGTAATTTTAATGGCTAATTAGGTTGGGGATAATTATCAAATGCTCCTATTAAGAAAAAAAAATTGAAAAAATCTTTAAAAAAGAAGGATTTTTTAGCAGGGATATAGAATATTAATAACATATGCTTGTTATTTAATGATTAATCGGTCATGCAGCTATTTACGAATAGTAGATAAAGAAAGGCATAGGTTAATATTGCATGATCATTTAGTTAGATAAGCATTTAGTTACCTGGTTAGTTAAGTAATAAAATAATTTCAAAACTAACTAATCAGGTAACTAAATAACTAACTAAAAAAAGAGGAGGTGTTGTGGATAAGAAATATAAAATTAGAAAACTAAAAAATATTGTTTAAAAAAAAATAAAGGAGGAAAAAATGTTAAAGAAAATTAGTTTTGTTGTTTTGATAATGTTATTAACCGGAATGTTTGCTTCAAGTGTATTTGCAGCCTCTGTAAGTATTCTCGGTACCTGGACCGGTGGAGAGGCAGAAGCTTTTAACAAGATGGTAGCTCCCTTTGAAGCTAAAACTGGTATCAAAGTTGAATTTACCGGAACTCGAGACCTTCCTGCTGTTTTAACTACTCAAGTTGAAGCGGGCAATCCACCCGACGTATCAGCCATACCGAATCCGGGGCAGATGATAGAATTTGCCAGAGCTGGAAAATTAGTAGATTTAAGTACCTTTATGGACATGGAAGTATTACGCAGTGATTATTCACCCACCTGGTTAGACCTGGGAACTTATGGAGGAAAATTAAACGGAGTATTTATTTCTGCTGACCTAAAAAGTTTAGTCTGGTATAGTCCTAAAGCATTTGCTGCTGCAGGATATACAGTACCAACTACTTGGGAAGAAATGATTGCTCTTTCCGATAAAATGGTAGCAGACGGTAAGACCCCATGGGCTATTGGATTTGAAAGCGGCGCTGCCAGTGGATGGGCTGGAACAGATTGGATTGAAGATATTATGCTTCGTACTGTAGAACCAGAGGTTTATGATTTGTGGGTTAAACATGGGATATCATGGGTTGATGAAAGAGTGCAAAGAGCTTTTGAACTATTTGGTCAGATAGCCCTGAACGAGAAGTATGTCTATGGTGGAACCAATGCAGAACTTACCATTAATTTTGGTGATTCTCCGGATGCTTTGTTTACTACTCCACCCAATGCTTATATGCACAGACAGGCAACTTTTATTAAAAGCTTTATACTGGATCATTTTCCCAACTTAGTACCAGGCCAAGACTTTGATTTCTTCCCGCTCCCACCGATTGACCCTCAATATGGAAATCCAGCTTTAGGAGCGGCAGATATGTTTGCTATGTTCAAGGATACTCCTGAAGCCAGATCTTTTATGGAATATATTGTTTCTCCTGAAGCTCAGGAAATATGGGTGGCTGAATTAGGGAAACTCTCTGCAAACAAACGAATAAATCCTGCTGTGTATCCTGATGATTTGACCCGTAAGGCCGCTAAAATCTTGAGTGAAGCTTCAACCTTCCGTTTTGATGGCTCTGATTTAATGCCGTCGGCAGTTGGAGCAGGTTCTTTCTGGACAGGAATATTAGATTATGTAAGCGGAATTCCCTTAATGAAAGTATTAATGACTATTGAGACTACTGCTTTGGATGCTTATAGGAAATAGCAATGAATTAGATCTATCATTACCAGGAGAGCACTCAAGTAGTCTTGAGTGCTCTCCGGGGCATTTAAAGATTAAAATTACTCTTCCTACCTACTCTAAGGAAAACAAGACAGGGTTTCCTTGCTCATTGAATGAGAAGATCTAATGCTAATATTAAAATATTTTATTATTAACATTAATTTTTAGAAAGGAAAGAAGGCTGTGGTACATACCAAAAAAATTACTCCCTGGTTATATATATCTCCGGCTATATTTCTCTTATTTTTCTTTTTAGTTTACCCCTCAATTAATACACTAT
>DSEL01000213.1 GCA_011056645.1 Candidatus Atribacteria bacterium | reverse complement strand
TGTTTAAATAGTTGGCTAATTCCCCAATTCCCCAATTGACCAATTGACCAATTAAATTAGTCGTTAACAATACGAATAAATTTGACAACCATATAAATATATGCTAAATTTTATAAGCATCGTTTTTACATCCGCACAGGTTGGGTCTAAAAGTAGTCGATTGATCGATTGCTACCTAATCATGGCGAGTTTATAAGGCAAGGAGGATTGCTAAAAATGCAAGCTATTATCGCAACCGGAGGGAAACAGTATCTAGTAAAAGAGGGAGATATTATCAGGATTGAAAAGTTAGACCAGGAAAAGGGAAAGATGGTAGAATTTGATCAGATACTATTTATTGATAAAGACGGAGAACATATTATTGGCCAGCCTCTGGTAGAAAAAGCTAAAGTTGTGGGAAAAGTATTAAGCCAAGATAAAGCCAAAAAGATTTTGGTTTTTAAATATAAATCTAAAAAAAGGTATCGCAAAAAGACCGGACATAGGCAACCTTATACTGAAATATTAATTGAAAAAATAGAAATTTAAAAGTATAATATATATAAAGTATCAGAACACAATAAACAATCTATAATATCTTTTAAACAAAGGCAGAGGTAAGAGGGTGAGGTGAGAATTTATGGCACATAAAAAAGGTCAGGGATCAATCAAAAACGGCAGAGATAGTAATCCTAAACGGTTAGGAGTCAAGCGGTCTGACGGTCAATTTGTAAAGGCTGGTAGTATTTTAATCAGACAGAGAGGGACTAAAATTCTTCCCGGAGAAAATGTGGGAAGAGGGAATGATGATACTCTGTTTGCTTTAACCGAAGGATTTGTAACTTTTGAGAGAAAGGGAAGAGACAGAAAGCAAGTTTGTGTTTATGCCGAACGATCTTAAAATAAGCAAACTATTATATCAAATTAACCCTGAGTTTTTTTGTAAAACTCAGGGTTTTTTAGTATCATTAGATAAAATAATAAAAAATGAAAATAAGGTTTTAATGCTGAATTTTCGTTTTCATAGGAGAAGATTATGTTTGTAGATAAAGTGACAATAGAAGTAAGAGCAGGAAAAGGGGGAAACGGAGCTGTAAGCTTCAGAAGAGAAAAATATATCCCTAAAGGTGGTCCCAACGGGGGAGACGGGGGAAAAGGCGGAGATATAATCATTGAAGCAGATGATGAAACTGGTACGCTAGTAGATCTCTATAATAACCCTCATCAAAGAGCAAAAAATGGAGAAAGCGGACAGGGAAGCAACAAAAAAGGGAAAAATGGAGAGGATTTATTGATTAAAGTCCCTTTGGGAACTGTAGTCGAAGATATGGTTAGCGCCACTATTTTAGGTGATTTATTAGAAAGCGGACAAAGGATTACCGTAGCCAAGGGCGGACAGGGTGGACAAGGAAATTTTCGCTTTAAAAGCTCGGTTAGAAGGAGTCCCAGATTTGCTCAAAAAGGAGAACCAGGGGAAGAAAAGAAACTACATTTAAGCCTGAAAATAATTGCCGACATAGGATTAGTGGGCTATCCCAATGCCGGAAAGTCTACCTTGCTTTCTCGAATTTCAGCGGCTAAACCCAAAATTGCCGATTATCCCTTTACTACTCTTAGCCCTAATTTAGGGGTGATTAGTAGGGAGGGAGAAAAAAGTTTTATAGTAGCGGATATTCCCGGTCTAATCGAAGGTGCTCACAAGGGGACTGGTTTAGGAGATAGATTTTTAAAACATATTGAAAGAACTAAAGTAATATTACATTTGATCGATGGTGCCACTATGAAAAAAGAAGATCCACTAAATAGTTATAGGGCGATAAACAAGGAACTAAATAGTTTTAGTAAAATGCTGACCAACAAGCCACAGATGATAGCTATAAATAAATGTGACCTTCTTTCAGTTAAAGAAAATATACCCATCTTTAGAAATGCATTCCAGCAGGAAGGGCAGCAAATATTTCCCATTTCTGCTTTAACCGGAGAAGGATTGGATCAACTAATCCAGAACATTTCTTCTTTGCTTAATGAATTAAAATTAAAAGAAAAAGACAAATTTAGGGAAGTGTTACCCGAAAAAGAAGCGGTGTATAAATTTACTCCCCGTTTTGTAGTTAATAAAAAGGGGAACTTCTATGAAGTTAGCGGTACAGAAATTGAACGAATCGTAGCGATGACCAATTTTGATAATGAAGAAGCAATTGATTATTTCCAGAGAATTATAAAAAAAATGGGCTTGGAAAAAGATTTAATTAAAAAGGGAATTAAAGAGGGAGATCAGGTAAAAATCAAGGAAATCATTTTTACTTTTACTAATAAATAAGGTATAATTTTGTTAATTAATCTGGTTAATTGGTTAGTTGGCTAAAAATATTGACGTAAGATTTTTAGTTGATAGTTTGTTGAAATACGAATTGTCTGTTTTGGGTTAATTTATTGAGTAATTATT
>DSEL01000212.1 GCA_011056645.1 Candidatus Atribacteria bacterium | reverse complement strand
GTATTAATCACTTTAATAAAAATTTTCAGTTGTTTTACTAAAGGTACAAGCAAAGGAAAAAATAGAACAGCTAGATCTGTAAGAACAAAAATTTCTAAACTTACCTTGCTAAAAATATCATAAATTTTATTTTATTATAAATTTGTACAGAATTTTTATTCACATAAAAGTTGCGAAAATCATCTTGTAGGGAGGCCAAAAACAATTATTTTTGTTATTTTATTGAAGAATTAACTGATTTAATCTAATATTTTCAGTTGCAATATTCCCCTTAAAAGTTCTGAAAGCGTCCAATAGGGGGAGCCAGACCATTCCCAGCCCTTTGGCTTTTGCTGAAGGGCTTTTTTCTTTTTGTAAATTTTTTAAAAAAGATGGATTTTTAGAACACGGTATCGAAATGTAAAATAACACCTTAGATGAAATAATCAACAAAAAGAGGGAATTTTCACTAATTCTCTAAAGAAGGAGAATTCTTATAAAAAGGAATGGATTAATCGATTAAAAAGATGACTTAAAAAACTTTATAATTTTTCTTGACATATGTTAGCACATATGCTAACCTTTTATTAAAGGAGTTTTATGAAACGACTTAAAAAAGAAGACTATATTTTCTACCAGGGAGATAAATTCCAAGTAGAATTTTATTTTACTGAAACCGGGGAAATGCCGGCAAAAAAATACTTAGAGAAAGAATCTCTAGGAGTGAAAGTTAAACTAGCTGCCCTGGTAAAATATATAGCAGATCATGGCAGACTCTTTAATAAAACAAAATTTAGAAAAGTGGACTCAAAAGAAAATATATTTGAGTTTAAACCCACAAATTATCGCTTCTTTAGCTTCTTTTATGAAGGGAAAAAGATAATTATTACAAATGCTTATAGAAAAAAATCACAAAAGGTAAGCGAAAAAGATTTAGAAAAAGCCAGGAATATGAAAATAACTTATACTGGTAGAGTGAAAGAAGGTGATTACTATGAAAAAAACTAAAACTTATATGGATGAGTTAATGGAAAATAAAGAATTCCGTGAAAAATTCGATAAGGAATACCAAAATCTTTACATTGGGGAAAAAATTGCCGAAATTCGCCGTAGGGCAAATCTAACACAAGATGCTTTGGCTAAACGAGCAAATACGACTAAATCAGCTATTTCGCGCTATGAAAATTCTGATTATAAAAGTTATAGTATGCCTCTTTTAAATAGAATAGCGAAAGCCTGCAAAGCAGATTTAAAAATTGATTTTGTACCCAGAAGGATAAAAAAAGTTAAAGTCTAATAAGAATGCAATTTGATAGAGAAAGAAGAACGGAGACGTTCTTTTAATTAACAAAACACCCTACTGGTAACATAAACTATCGGTGTGGTGTTTTCTTATAACGAGTGGAGCCAAGACCCTTTCAGCCCTTTAGCTTTTGCTGAAGGGCTTGTTGTTTTTTATAAATTATTTTCCAGAAAAAGAAGGATTTAGAGAAAATATGTTGTAGAGATATATAAGATAGTCTAGAAGGATAAGTAAAAGTCCATTGAACAATTTATTATTAAAAAAGTCAAAACGATACTAAGAAATATCCGCAATTCTGCGGATATCATGCCATTTTAGCCGGGTAAACACCGTGATTTATCTATCCGTAGTTAGAAACAATGCAGCCCTATATATAAATGTTAATCATGCAAAGTCAATTAAAAAGGAGGTGCCGATATGGCCACTATTTTTGCTATATACAATTTGAAAGAGAAGCAAAAAAATGAGGAATACGATAACTATCTTATTAAAACGAAAATCCCAGGGATTAGGAGTGCACCTTGGTGTACAGACTTTAAAACCTGGAAGATAGACAAAGTGCTTGGCCCTGCTGTTTCTGAACCAGAGGGAGAATTACCTGCAGAACCTCCCTACCTTTATTTGGCCAAGATTGAGGTATCTGATTTGGATGCGATGCTGAGTTTTCTCGGGACAGATGCAGGTAAGGAATTTGTCAAGTCCTGGAGTGTATATATCGATCCAACAGCGATCTTCACTATGGGGCATGAAGTATAGCAATACACTCAAAAGCGGTTAGTAAAAAAGGGCTGCACTGCTTCTAACATAGCATAGAAGCTGCTTGCTCAATACCCTCTAATTTTGCTTCGGAGCAGCATTATAGAATTTTTAAATAAATAGTAAGTTAGAATTAAAGAGTTAGACGCGATTTCAACCCGTTTATATTAGTAAGAAAAAAAAGAAGTAACATCTCATGGCTCAGAAGGATTTTGTTTTGGTTGGATTGGGATTAAAGCCTTCATTATGTGGGCAAGGTTTAGGCAATATTCTTATGGAACTTTTAAAAAATGAGTGCAAAAAGAGGTATGGCGGTAAAAAGATTGCTTTAGAAGTCCGTTCTTTCAATAAACGAGCAATCAAATGTTATGAAAGGGCTGGATTTGAAATAACCGATGTTTATCAAAAGGATACTTTAATAGGCAGTGATGAATTTATAAAGATGGAATATAAATACTGACATAATATTTAAAAGTTTTGATATTTAAATTAGGTGACGAGACAGTTTCTTAATTTAGGTAAATTCGTTATGAATACAATTGAAATTTTTTAAAGCGAGGATTATAAAGAGATGAACACAAGAAAAGTTAATACAGAGTTTATCAGAAAATCATTTACCACAGAAAAAACAGTTTCGGATTACACAAAGGCAGTTAAGGAAATTGGGCTCTGGGAATCTGAAAAGATGATAATTAAAAGATATTTTAATTTGGAAGACCGTATTTTAGATATTGGGTGTGGAGCAGGGAGAACTACAATAGGACTCTACAAGCTTGGTTATCATTTAATAGAAGGATTGGATTTATCGGAAGATATGATAGTGCAAGCTAGAAGAATTAGTAAAGAATTGAATTATAACATAATTTTTAGCGTGGGAGATGCGGCGTGTTTGGGTTATGATGACGAGAACTTTGAAGCGGTATTATTTTCTTTTAACGGGATAATGCAAATACCAGGAAGAGAAAATCGGATAAAAGTGTTAAAAGAGATAAAGCGTATATTAAAACCTAAAGGATATTTCTTATTTACCACTCATGACCGTGAGGGTAGTAAAGAATATGAACCATTTTGGCATGAGGAGAAGAGAAAGTGGGCGTTGCATATAGAGGATAAAAGTCTACACGAGTTTGGGGATAGAGTCATTGAAATGGAAGAGAGAGACACTTTTCTTCATTTTCCCACCAAGGATGAAGTAATTTCAAGCTTGGAAGAAGCAGGGTTTATCTTAATTGAAGGAACGTTACGTTCTGAATTGTGCGAAGAGTCAGAAGAAGTAAAGAAGTTTTCAACCGATTGTTTGTTATGGCTAGTTCAAAAGCCTTAGAAGTAAAGATAAAATAGAAAATTAGACAACAGCGTCTAACAGCGGATTAGCAAAACCATAGGTAACATGACAGTGGACGTTGCACGTACGGTCAGGCTTAGGTTGTGGTATTTAACAGGTGGAAATCCTGTCTGGTAAGATGATAGCCGAATCGTAAGTAGCAAGTCTTGGAGTCTTTTGGAGTAATCCATAAGATTTTAGCGTAGACAATTAGGTTAAATATTAGTTTAATATATTAGAAATTTTGCATTGATAAAAATCTGCATTGGCTTTTATTCTTTGTATCAAATATTCAAATAAATTCTTATGACTTTATAATAAAATTTAATACATATACTATAATCAATTTATTATTATAAATATATTTAGAATGAGGGGATAGGTATAACTTATTGATAAGCAAGGGTTTATATTTAACTACACATTATTTGGAATGCTAACGGGAAGATTGGTTAACTCATTTAGTTTATAGGTGTTTCCCAATTCTTCTATAATTTCACCCCAAGAAAAAGTTCTGAACGTGTCCACTATGGGGAGCCAGACCATTCCAAGCCCTTTGGCCTTTTACTGAAGGGCTTTTTTATTTTTCATAAATTATTTTTCGGGAAAAAAAGGAATGTTAAATAGTTTTATAGTAAAGTAAATAAAAGAGAAGATTATATATAGGGTATGTTATAGATAATTTTGTAACAAGTTATAGCTTTTTCGGGGATGGTCATTATTATCATAACCTAATAAAAAAGGAAAAAAAATGAAACATACTGAATTTATATTCGAGACTTTTGATAGATTACAGCTCTTCGGCCAAAGCTGGCATCCGGAAGAGCAACCTCGAGCAGTAGTATGTTTGATTCACGGTATAGGGGAATATGGTGGGCGGTATACCCACGTCGCTGATGCTTTAACCCAGGCAGGTTATGTATTATTTACTTTTGACATACGCGGACATGGTAAATCTTCTGGTCCGCGTGGCCATACTCCCTCTTATGAAGCATTAATGAATGACATTTCTTCTTTATTGGAGATTATAAATAAACAATTTCCTCAATTACCTTTTTTTCTTTGCGGCCAGAGTTTAGGAGGTAATTTAGTCCTCAATTATATTCTTCGTCGTCAGCCAAAACTTAAAGGGGCAATAGTTTCTGCGCCCTTCCTTCGCCCGGCCTTTGAACTTCCTGCTTTTAAAATGATTTTAGGGAAAATAGTCAATCAGCTTTTTCCTGCTTTTTCCCAGAAAAGCGGTTTGGATACTAAGGTCCTATCTCATGACACCGAAGCAGTTCATGCTTATAAAAATGACCCTTTAGTTCATGATCGTATCTCAGCTCGGATGTTTATCGGCATCTATCAATCAGGGCAATGGGCATTAGAGCATGCTTCAGAATTTTCACTTCCTCTTTTACTTATGCATGGAGGAGACGATCGTCTAAGTTCCTCTAAAGCAAGTCGCGAGTTTGCCGACAAGATAGACGAAAATTGTACCTTTAAGATTTGGGATGGCTTTTATCACAAAATTCTTGATGAACTGGAAAAAGAAAAAGTATTGAAATTTATGATAGACTGGCTTGACAAACAAGTTTAAACTTAAATTTATTTTATAGGGGTTTCCTTTTTTCGGAGCAAGAGGTCTCAACATTTGGCATAACTTCTTTCTGGGATTGGAATTAATGTAACAGGGCAAGACAAGAGGATAAAATAAATGATAGAATTATTAGACAAGGGAAGGTGCGTCAAGTCAATAATTCGGTAACTTTATTTTATGAGTTATTCTGTTTTTTAATTCCTAACAAATGCCAATTACTTCTTCTAACTTCCGATATACTTTTTCAGTTTCTTCACTCATACAAAAGTTGCGAAACTCGTCTACTAGCCTCCACCATAGTAGACGAAAAAGCCCTTTAACTAAAAGATTGAAGGACTTTTATTTATGAATATTTTGTAAATTCCAATCTTTAAATATTGCTCTAATATTGAAGAATTAACTGATTTAATCTATTATTTTCAGTAGCAATATTTCCCTTAAAATTTCTGAAAACGTCCAATAGGGGGAGCCTGCGAATCCCAGCCCTTTGGCCTTTTGCTGAAGGGCTTTATTTTATGAATTATTTATCTGGAAAAGAAGGGTTTTTAAAAAATATTGTGGTATTAGAGATATTAAAGTATATCCAAACTTAATTCGAATATAATTAAATTATACGCAATTCAATACTTCGTTGCGAAACCAATTTAAACATTTAGGGAAACTTTATATAACGATAACAAATTTTAAATGGATTATCTATATTTTAATTTTGTGATATAATAAATCTATCAATTAAAAATGTCATGAAATTTATAAAACAGGCTTTTGAGTATTTTTTAGAGAAAGATGGCAAAGGAGGCATGGGCAATGAAATTTATTGTAACCATTGATCGAGATGAAGATGGAATGTTTGTGGTAGAATGTCCATCTATTCCAGGATGTGTAAGTCAAGGTCAGACCGAACAGGATGCAATGATAAATATCCAAGACGCAATAAAACAATGTCTTGAAGTTCGTTCTGAAAAGGGTATGCCACTCACTGTAAGTATGCGTGAAGTAGAGGTATTGGTCTAATGCAGAAGATCCCACTTTTAAGTGGGCGTGAAGTTGTTAAAGTGTTTGTTCGGTTAGGATGGGAGGTAGCAAGACAACAGGGAAGTCACATTATTCTTGTGAAAGAAGGGCATATTGCTACCTTGTCTATTCCTGATCACCATGAGGTTGCAAGAGGAACCCTAAGATCACTTATTGCTCGAGCTGCTCTAACTATAGAGGAGTTTTTAAACGTATTAAAATAACAAAAGGTAAACCTAGTATAATAGCAAAAGAAAAAAAGAACAAGATATTATGATTAAAAATTAATAGTATCTTGATCCAAATTCTAAAAAATCGGTAATGATAATAAACAAGGAAAAACTTTCCACTTATTGGGAAAATTTATTATAAACCTAATTTTAAATTTCTCTTTAGAATCTTACCCTATTCAAGAGGGATAACCCAACTTTATAGATGAGCTAGCTCTTAAAGATAAACAGTGGCTGAAATAGACAATGGATCAAAAAACAGCTGAAAAAGGGCTACAGTAAAAATTATATCAAAATGATTTTCTTTTAAAGTGTTGAAATATAAAAACAATGCGAAAGATTCTGTCTATTAATTTACCGAGGAGTCAAGACATTCCAAGCCCTTTGGCATAATACGGAAGGACTATTTTTCTCCAATATTTTACAAATTTTAATCTTTAAATATTGCTTTAATATTGAAGAATTAACTGATTTAATCTATTATTTTCAGTAGCAATATTTCCTTTAAAATTTCTGAAAACGTCCAATAGGGGGAGCTTGCTAATTCCAGCCCTTTGGTATTTTACTAAAGGGCTTTTTTGAATTATTATTCAGAAAAAGAAAGGTTTTTAATTTAAAGAGTCGAATATAATATAAAAATCTATAATATTTATTCCCTTGCCCTTAAAAAACACGGAGTATGAATTAAGTAACTAATTGATATTTTCTTTGACACAAAGGAGGATATAACCATGAAGGTCATTGCTATAAATGGCAGCCCCCGAATGGAAAAGGGGTATACCGCTTTGATCCTTACTCCCTTCATTCAGGGAATGATGGATGCCGGAGCCGAGGTTGAGCTATTCTACGCCAGACGTCTTAAGATAAAACCCTGCACTTGTGGCGAGATGTACTGCTGGTATGAGAAAGCCGGAGAATGCTGCATCAAGGATGACATGCAGATGCTTTATCCCCAACTTAGGGAGGCGGATATTCTTGCTTTGGCTACCCCGGTTTATATCCCACTACCAGGAGAGATGCAGAATTTCATCAACCGGCTTTGTCCCTTAATTATTCCTATCCTGAAGAATCGGGAGGGACGTACACGAGCCAGATTCCATAAGCAGGTTAAGATTCGGAAAATCGTACTCGTATCTACAGGTGGATGGTGGGAGAAAGCAAACTTTGAAACGGTTGTACGCATCACCGAAGAGCTGGCTAAAGATGCGAGTGTGGAATTCGCCGATGCAGTGCTCAGACCCCACGCCTTTTTGATGAAGGAGAAGGGGAAATTGAACAAAGATGGGGAAGCCGTGCTGGATATGGTGAAAAAAGCAGGTTATGAGTTGGTCAAAGAGGGGGTAATGAATAAAGAAACCCTTGACGCGATAAGCCGTCCACTTATCTCCGAGGAGGAGCTCCGATGCAGGTATAACAATTTGTTGTAAAAAAAAGAAGTGACAGGGAATGCCCCGATATGTCAGGGACGGTTGTACTATCACAATAATTCGGTAACTTTTTCTAATGTTTTAAATGAGGTACAATAATCAATAATCACATCAAGTATTAATTACTTTTTCTAATTTATGATACACCCTTTCAGTCTCATCACTCATACAAAAAATTGCGAAACTCGTCTACTTGCATCCACCAAATTTAAAAACTTAAAGCTCTTAAGTAAAAAAAATATAAAGTTTTTATTTATATACATTTTACGAATTATAATTTTTGAAGATTACCTCTAATATTGAAGAATTAACTGATTTAATCTATTATTTTCAGTAGCACTATTTCCCTTAAAATTTCTGAAAACGTCCAATAGGGGGAGCCTGCGAATCCCAGCCCTTTGGCCTTTTGCTGAAGGGCTTTATTGTTTGTAAATAATATTATATAATGAACAATATATGGAATTACATATATTTAATAAATTAGTTAAAATAAAAAAGGAGAAATATATGAGTAGTAAAAATCAAATTGAAGAATGTTGTCCTGAATTTAATCCGGGGAGGTGGGATAAAAAAATATTTAATTGGAACGAAAAACAATTTATTAAAGAGACTGTTCCTACGTTTTTCCATACTCCGTTTCCTCCCATGATTGGCAAAAAGATAACCAAGATGATGGCTTTGGCAACAAGCTCAAATAAGATAGATGCAAAAAAAGATGAGGTTTTAGTTCTATTTCAAGATCTGAGTGCATTTAAATCAAATATTTATATTTCAGTTATTGGGGATGTTTCGGGGGCAAATAATGTTAAAATTATTGGAACATTCATGGCCAAAGTTTATGATGGACCATACAATGCTATCCCCAAATTCGTAAAAGATATGAATATGTATTTAGAAAAAGAAAGGGGGAAAGTCCCGAAAAATGATGAGTACTATATTCATTATGCATATTGTCCAAAATGCGAAAAGAAATATGGGCATAACTATATGATCCTATTTGCCAAAATCTAAAGGTTTTTATGACTATTTTCATCCTAAAAATTCTGAACACATCCGATAGGGAGAATTAGATAACAATATAAGAAAAACTTCTTTATAGAGGTTCTGTCTTTTTAAATTCTATCTAATTACCACTTCTAATTTCTGACACACTTTTTCCGTATCCTCACACATATAAAAAGTTCGAAAATCGTTCTGTCTGGGGAGCTTGCTAATTCCCAGCCCTTTGGCCTTTTGCTGAAGGGCTTTTTTTAATTAAAAAAATAATCATATGTGTTTTTGTTATTTATTTCCGGTCATAAGGGAGGAAAATTATTTTTAAAAAATAACTTATCTGATATATAATATAT